>JBAYZW010000052.1:0-6025 GCA_041672305.1 Bacilli bacterium | reverse complement strand
GCTGTCGAAAAAGAAATTGCCTTTTTAAAGCCACATATTTACCAAGATGGTAAGGCTTTAGTATTAAAGACAAGTGATTATCTCGATGATAAGGATCGGGTCATTCAAAAGAGCAATGGTGATTATACTTATTTCATCCCTGATGTTGTTTACCATGTTAATAAAAAATCGCGTGGTTTTGATTTATTGATTGATGTTTTAGGAGCTGATCATCATGGTTATATCAATCGAATGAAAAGCGCTTTGATGATGCATGGCTATTCGGCTGATACTTTAGAAGTTGAACTCATCCAGATGGTTCGCATTATTAAAGATGGTCAAGAAATGAAAGCCTCAAAGCGTACTGGAAACGCTATTACTTTGCGTGAATTGTTTGAAGAAGTCGGTGTTGATTCAACCCGTTATTTGTTTGCTATGCGCGCGGCAAGTGGTCATCTTGATTTTGATATGGATTTAGCAGTTGAACAAAGTTCAAATAACCCAGTTTATTATGCTCAGTACGCTCATGCACGCCTTTGTTCAATTTTGGAGCAAGGCCATAATATTGCTTTTGATGTTGAAGCTTCTCAATTAAAAAAAGAAAGTGAAATGACTTTATTGAAACATTTAGCGGCATTTCCTACTGTTGTGTTGGAAGCTGCTAAGGAAAGAGCTCCTTATAAGATTACTAACTACATTCATGATTTGGCGGAATGTATTCACCATTTCTATACTGAATGTAGAGTAATAGATACTGAACATCTCAATGTCAGCATGTCTCGTTTAGCATTATGCTTAGCGAGCAAACAAGTTTTAAAAAATGCCCTCGATTTAGTGGGCGTTAGTGCTCCAGAAAAAATGTAAAAGGAGAAGGAGAAAAGTATGCCAAAATCATTTTTAGATCTTACTTATGAATTCATCAGTAAGCAAAAAGAGCCTGTTACATTCGCACAAATATGCGAATATGTTGCCAAGGAAGCTGAATTATCCAAAGAGGAAGCGGACAAAAAAGTTAGTCGTTTTTATACCAACCTCATGTTCGATGGACGCTTTGTGACTCTCGGTGAAAATACCTGGGATTTACGAAGCCGTCATACATTTGACAAAGTTCATATTGATATGAAGGATGTCTATAGTGATGTAGAAGCAGCGGATGACGACGAAGAGGAAGAAGTTGAAGAGAAGGAATACAACGAAGCCTTTGATGAAAAGAAAACCGCCAATAATTCATCTTCGAGTGAATCGACCGATGAAGAAGAGGAAGCAGACACACTATAATGTTTGAGAAAATTATTGCTCAAATAAATAAGTTTGATTCAATTGTTATCTTTGGTCACATTAATCCTGATGGTGATTGTTACGGAGCTGAAATCGCTTTACGTGACACATTGAGATTATCATTTCCTCATAAGTCTATTTACGCTGTGGGAACAGGATATAAAGCTTTTTTTCAACGGCTAGGAAAATTAGATGATGTCGATGACGAAACCATCAAAAAATCATTGGCTATCATTGTTGATGCTAACGATATTTCTCGCATGGAGGATCAAAGAATTAAAGAAGCATTGGCTTGGGTTAAAATTGATCATCACGTCGATACCGGTTCTTTTGTCGAAGGTGAAGAAGTTGTTAACGAAGAAGCTAATTCGACATGTGAATTAATTACTGATTTAATTGTCGAAAATCATCTCAGCATCAATCAAGTTATTGCAGAGGCTCTCTATCTTGGTATTTTAACGGATACAGGTCGTTTCCAATACATACAGGATTTTCCTCAAACATTTCATCAAGTGGCTTGGTTATGTGAAATGGGCGCTGATCCGCGAGCTTTGAATTATATTTTAAATATAACTGACGAAAAATCATTAGCTTTTAAAGGCTTTGTTTATTCAAATTATCAGAAAACTGAGGCTGGAGTTATTTACCTCATTATCAGTAGGCAACAACTTCAAAAATATCGTTTATCTGCTAGTCGAGCAGGCAGTATGGTCAATTTAATTGGTAATATTGCTGGTTATCCAATTTGGGTTTTCTTTTGTGAAAATGAAGACGGAAGTAATCACGTTGAGTTTCGTAGCAATGGTCCAGCTGTTCAACCAATCGCTTTGAAGTATGGCGGTGGTGGTCACCAATTAGCAGCGGGAGTGACGATTTCTCATTTTGATATTGATAATATTAAAAAGATAATTTCTGATTTAGATGCTGCGATTATTGAATATAAAAAAGGAGTCTAGATTTATATGTGGGAAAAAGAATTACAGAGCGCTATTTCAGCTGGATTAGAAGCGCGAGAAAAAATTATGGAAATCTATCATCATGGTTTTGATGTTGAAATTAAAGAAGATAATTCTCCTGTTACTCTAGCCGATAAAACAGCTGATTCTATTATTCGTCAAAGATTAAGTGAGGCCTTTCCAACCTATGCTTTTTTAACAGAAGAAAGCGAAGATAACAAGGAACGCTTAAAAAATGACTATGTTTGGATTGTTGATCCAGTGGATGGAACCAAGGATTTTGTCGCTCGCGACGGAGGCTTTACCACTAATATTGCTTTAGCCTACAAACATGAACTTGTAGTCGGAGTCGTTATCGTTCCTTTGACGGGTGAAATATATTACGCTGTCAAGGGACAAGGAGCTTTTTATCGCCTCAACGGCATTGATCAGAAAATTCATGTCAATGATAAAACCGAGGATTTAACTGTCTTATGCAGTGTTTTCCATTCAAACGATAAAGAAAGAGATCTTATCGCTAAACACTCTGATAAAATTAAGCACCAAGAAAAATTTGGTTCATCTTTAAAACCATGTCGCATCGCACAAGGACTGGCTGAAATCACTTATCGAATGAGCGCAGGAACCAAAGAGTGGGATACCGCTGCTTGTCAAATTATCGTCACAGAAGCGGGCGGCATATTTGTTCAACCGGATGGTTCCCCTCTGACATATAATCGCGAAGATGTTTATAACCGCAATGGTTACATTGTCGCCAATCGAAAAGAAAATATTCTTCTCTAAAAATAAAAAAACACTGCATTAATTGAACATTTGCAGTGTTTTTATTAAAAACTCATAATGTTTTTGCCAATAATAGTTTTATTATTTATATCTTCTTCGTAGCAATGATAGATATCGTTGATGGATTTAATTTTAGTAACTGAGAGAACCATAGGTTGAATAGCTTTTTGTAACGACTCATTCTCTAAGGCCTTGCTAATTTTTTCAAAATCTTCTCTTGTGCTTCGCGTTACGCCTTTAAGCGATAACCCTTTTTCGAGAATCTTGCGCGTATTAATGTTAGCTCCACTTTCGCTTACTCCCATCAAAATGAGATCCGCTCCAACTTGAGAGATATCGATCATTTGATTAATAGCGTTTTCGCTGAACTGACCGCCAACACATTCAATAAGAGTATCAAATAAAGGACCATTATATGCGGTGTAAGTTGTGGTCGTGGCGTTTTTAAACATCGCCAATTTATCCTGACTAATACCAAAAACAGTGATTTCGACATGATAGATATATGTCAGCACTAAATAAACTACATAAGCCATTATGCCATCTCCAAAAAGAGCGATGTTTTTAGCTTTTGCAAAATTGATTCTTCGACAAGCAGCCTGAGCGACACTTAATAGCTCGCTATAAACAGCGATATCAGGACTAACCTTGGAGTCGTATTTAACAAGGAGTGTTGGATCACACGCATAGAAATTTTTTAAGAAACCATCAGCGTTGCTACTTCTAAAGGTGGCGTAGGGACAATAGTTATTTCCTAATTCGCTTTCAAAACACCTTCTATTAGGACAAGTTGGGCATAAAGATTCATCAATCGAATTGGGGATAAGAATAACTTTATCACCCACTTTGAAGGTATGAGTTGGATCTTTGACAACGGTGCCAACAGCTTCATGGATGGGAGTTAAAGGATATTTATGATCCAAAATATATTTGTCACGAGTGCCTAAAAAGTAACGGATATCCGCTTTGCAAATCGCCATTCGATCAACGGAAACAAGAACCTTATTTTCCGCATCGAGATTTTCGACGAATTCTTCTAAAACCCCAGGGGCAGTCACTTTATAAGTAACAACAAACATTTATAGAACCTCAGATTTTCCAATTTTAAGCAGAGCTTTCAAAATCATTAAATCATCAAAAGTAGTGATTTTAAAATTAAGACGGGAACCTTGCACGAGATAAACACTGACGCCACTCTTAATGACAAGTTTACAGTCATCAGTGGTGTTTGTATCATTATTTTTTTTGGCTTCTTCGTGGGCTTTTTTGATAATCCCAAATTTAAAAGTTTGGGGTGTTTGGCCCTGAAAGAGTTCACTGCGATTTTGAATTTCTTTAATCACCCTTTTATCAATTGAACGAATAATAGTATCACTAGCAGGCATGACGGTGTCAACCGCACCATATAATTTGCAGGCCTCAATATTATTTTTAATAATAGCTTGGCTCACTAAAGGACGAGCGGCATCGTGAATAACGATAATATCATCATCTTTAACTTTGCTAACTTCAATACCTTTTAAGCCATTGTAGACGGAGATTTGACGTGAATCTCCTCCCGCGACAACATTTTTAACTTTAGTTAAATCATATTGCTTGCACCAAACTTTAACTTGATCAATATATTCTTTATTGGTGACGATGACAATTTGCTCGATATCGTCATTAACTTCAAAAATTTCCACAGTGTGAACAAGCAAAGGTTTATTATAGACATTTAAAAATTGTTTGGGTTTATCAGCGTTTCCCATGCGTGAGCCAGTTCCGGCAGCTAGTATCAAAGCGATATTCATAACTAATCTCCTTATAAGCGATGCTTGCGACAATAGGATATATAATCCTCTTCTAATGATAAACCATTATGGTAATGATGTCCCACTTGTTTATCAAGAGGAGGTAGTTTCATATAATCACCAAAAAGCAAAGTCAGGTAGCGGTCATAATCTTTGGGAACAAGAACATCAACGCCCTCAAAGGTCGCACGGCTCCCTTCTTCGTATATGATTTTAGGCATGGCTTCTCGATCAGCATTATTGCCAAATAAATTGCCGACTAAAAGAGCTTTTTCGTAAGGTATTTTCTTGGCATATCGATCAATTCTTTTGTTGCGATAATGGTTAACATTAGTCCAAAAGAACAAAGCGGAAACAATGTTCAAAGGAATATCTAGATACCATGTTCTCTTGGATATTTTTCGATAGAAAATACCAAGATACATCAAATAAACATTGTGCCAAAAACGTCGAACTTTCTTACCTAATTTTTGAGGAGGAACATCTTGATAACTCATTCCGTCAATCGGGTAGACATCAATCCACACGCCATGATTGATTTGCTGATGAGAAAAAGGCTTTTCGATAAAAGTTGTTTGGCTATCTCTCACTTTGGCGAAATTATAAATATAGTGTTTATCAGTTTGATAAGTTTGAATGAAATAACGTGGATTATCAAAAGCATTTTGCAGAGCGATAAATTTATCATAATCGGGACGAGGAAGGCCAACATCGATATCATCATCCCATGGAATAAAACCATGATGACGAATGGCTCCGATGCAAGTTCCGCCGACAAGATAATATTGTAAGTGATGTTTTTCACACACTTTAATAAAAGCTTTGAGAATCTCCAATTGACACTTTTGTAAATCGTTCATAGGGATATAATACCTTTTTTTAATGGTATTAGAAATAAAAAAGCCACTTGTGGAGTGGCGGATAAAAAAGATTGGGTTTTATTTGTTTTTCTTCAATTCATGAAAATCATGATAGAAGTTTTCATAAGCCTCTTTTAATTGTTCTCCGACAATAGAAAGATTACGAGCTTTCGCTAATTCGTAGCCCTCATCAATCATAGATGAACAATCGTGAGTGAAGAGATAGTTTAATTTATCGCAGAATTCCGCGTTTGATGAAGCCATGAGACAATTTTTATCTTCGAGGAGCCAGCCATCATAAACGCCAATTCTTCTCACGAGAACAAGGCAGTGACTAGCGAGAGCCTCTAAGACAACGATGCCCTCGGTTTCTTCA
>JBAYZW010000051.1:0-6063 GCA_041672305.1 Bacilli bacterium | reverse complement strand
TAATGAGACTAGGTTTATTATTGATATTAAATAATTCTTCCAACGATTTAGTTAAGGCAATATAGCCGCTTAAATTTTGTGCTTGGTGTAAAAGATACATTGTATATGATCGACGAGTTCCAGAAATATTTGATGGAGAATCGGTGCATATGCCAACGACCGGCAAAGAAGTTCTTTCGCCGATGACATTGGCTAATTTGATTGTTTTCGGATTAATGGTATCAGCAAAAATAATCGCATCATCAAGATTAAGATTCTTAATAATTTTTTTGGATTGTATGAAAAATGAACGATACCGAAAAAATGGATTTATGGGAACCTTTAAATAATGGTAAGTAATGCTATTTATTTTCTTGGTTTCGCTTTCAAGTTTTTTGATTCGACATCGAGATCGAGAAAAAGGACGAAGAGAAAAAACTTCAACCTGCGCTATTTTGGCTAAAGATCTAATCATTTTATTGTGAAAATTTTGATTGGAAGGATTTAAAGATACTTTCCAAGCTTTTTGGAAAGATGGATAATCCTCTTCATAAAGAGAAGTGGTGAAATATATTATTTGCATTTTATAACCTCATTAAAAATATCAAGATGAACACGTGCTGTTTTAGCAATAGTGTTATTTTGCGCTGTTTTAATAGCGTTGGCACTCATCTTATCACTAATTGTATCAAATGCTTTAAGTATTTCTTGTCGATTGTTAAGCGACACTAAAAAACCATTAACGCCATTCTCAATTAAATGACAGGAACTAACAACAGAATTAGAGGAAATGACAGGCAAGCCATTAGCCATTGCCTCATTTGTGGTATGACCATAGATATCTTCTTTAGAAAGAGTGACAAAATAATCGCAGCCTCGAAAAACCTTAAAAAGTTGCTCGTGAGGTAGAAAGTTCATGATAAAAACATTAGCCATTCTATTTTCAGCGATATAATCGCGATATTTGCCTTCTAGTGGCCCGCTTCCAATTAAAAGCAAGTTTTCTTTACGATTCTTAAATAATGAAATGAGCAAGAGATTGTTCTTGCGTTCGATAAACTGTCCCGCACTTACGAATAAAGGAGAAGAAGGAAGATTGAACTCTTTCTGGAGAGTCACTTTTTCATTCTTTGTCAGTGTTTTAGGCAGAATATCCTTTTCAAAGAAAGTGCTATAGGGATAATGATAAATATCTTTTTCATCCGCTCCATAATGTTTTAAATACTCATCAGCCTCGAGACAAGGAGAGATGTATTTAAAAGCGGAAGAAATAAAATATCTCTTAATATATGCTTTAAACTTATTTTCTCTTTTGATAATTCCGCCATTGATATAAAGAATAAAAGGAATGTGACGCTTATTTAAATAATGAATTGCTCGCATCTCGGTAAAAGTGCTATAACCATTCATGATGATCAAATCATATTTTTGATAATTCTTAGCAATATATTTCTTTAATTCCACCGTATTAGAGTTTTCTTTTGAAAAAGATCCATGCTTTAAAAAAAGAGGATGGAAATGATATTCGTTTTCAGCATAAAAGGAATCAGGACGGTCCTTAGCTTTTTTCCTTTCAAAAATAACATCGAGATCAATGGATTTTATCAATTCATTGAATAGTCGAACTTTATAAGGGGCGGGATGATTGAAAACAAATAATACTTTCATCGCTATCTTATATTATGCTTCTTTTTTGTCAGTTTCAAAAATGTTATCATTTTACTATGCAAAATGTGATAACAACATGGACAGACTTTTTTCATCAAATCCGTCATAAAGATTATTCAACGAAACTCAATCAATTCCTCGATAATGAATATGCCAAGAATATTTGTTATCCGCCTCGAAGGCTTTTATTTAATGCTTTTAACTTAGCGCCACTTGATAATGTAAAAGTCGTTATTGTTGGTCAGGATCCTTATCATGAACCTGGGCAAGCGATGGGTCTATGTTTTAGTGTTCCCCAAGGAATAAGAGTTCCGCCTTCTCTTGTTAATATTTATAAAGAACTAGAAATTGAATATCAAACAACAATTAATAAGCAAAATGGTGATTTAACCTATTTAGCTAAACAAGGTGTTCTATTACTTAATGCGATTCTATCAGTGAGAGCTCACCAACCATTAAGTCACAATATTCCAGAATATCAACAATTTTTGCATGATGTATTAACGCTTCTAGATCAGCAGGAACAACCCCTTGTGTTTTTATTGTGGGGTGGACCTGCAAGACGCCTGAAGCAATATTTACATAATCCTCATCATTTGATTTTAGAATGCGTTCATCCTTCCCCTCTGGCAGCTTCAAGGGGCGGGTGGTTTGGAAATAATCATTTCCGTCTAACAAATCAATATCTTGAAAAGAATAATTTATCTCCAATAAAATGGATTAATGAATAAAATATGCTTATATTGCTATGAATTTATATTTAATTATCGGAAATAATATCAATCTAAAAAAGTATCATTTTTCTTTTGGCGATATTATTGTTGGAATTGATAAAGGAGCTTATCTGGCTCTGCAATCTGGACTTCAATTGAATTATGCTGTTGGTGATTTTGACTCCTTATCTTTAAGCGAATTTGATTCAGTAAAGAAAACTCATTCTGAAATTATTCAATTGAACCCCATAAAAGATTGTACGGATACTTTTTATGCATACCAGAAATTTGAAAAGAATATGGATAAGATAATAATATTGGGAGGAATTCAAGGAAAAAGAATTGAACATTTTATTGCCCTACTTAACTTGATAAAACAAGATGATAGAATTGAATTGATCGACGATTATACATCAATAAAGCATTTAAAATCTCCTTATCGTTATAAATTAGAAAAAAGTGATTATCGCTTTATATCTTTCTTTTCATTAGGTAACACTATTCTTTCTTTAAATGGTTTTAAATACGCACTTAATAAGTATTCGTTATCTAGTCTTGATTCACTATGTATTTCTAATGAATTAGTTAATTTATTTGGTGAAGTTGAGATTAATGGCGATGACTGCCTCATGTTTCAATCGAAAGACGATGTTGATTTTTCTCTTTTAAATTCCTAAAATGGTGATGTTCTTTTTGAACAGGGGAGCTCATTTGGGCTGAGAGGTTAGCAATAACGACCCTTAAACCTGATCTAGGCAATGCTAGCGGAGGAATTTGTTTTTAAACATCCACTAGCTTTGCGAAGTGGATTTTTATTTTGGGAGGTATTATGAAATCAACATTTAATATCAAGACTATGGCTGAGATAGCGATGTTTGCTGCCATTGGATATGTCTTGGATGCACTTGCGGGAGCTTATTCCGCTCCTATTTTTGTAAATGGTGGTTCAATTGGCATTGCGATGGTTTGTATTTTCATTGTCGCTTATCGTCGCGGCACACTCGCTGGAGTTTTAACTGGTGTCATTATGGGACTTTTAGATATCGCTGATGGTTTTTATGTCATTGCTTCAACATGGTATCTATCTTTGGCTCAAGTGCTTTTTGACTATATCATTGCATATCCTCTCGTTGGACTCGCTGGTGTGTTTAGAAAATTAGTTATCAATCAGAAGAGCTCCAAAATTAGTATTTTATGGTTAATTGTTGGATGCTTTTTTGGTGGTTTTCTCAAATTAGGTTCTCACTATTTTTCCGGTATTCTTTTTTGGAATGATCCCGCTTCATTTGTTTGGGGTTTCTCAAATGGTTATCTTTATTCTCTTATTTATAATGGCGCCTATATGCTGCCATGCATCATACTTTGCACTGCATTAATGATTTTCATTGGGAAAAAATGGCCACTAATTTTACGCGATCCCAATTCCACACTTCTATTTAAAAAAGCAACTCTTAAAAATGATAAAGAAGGTCATACGCATGAAAAAAACTAGTTTAGTCTTATTATTTATTGGCATTTTCGGTTTCCTCTCGTGTTTAATTTACTATATTATTTCGGCTATTCCAAATTTTTACAGTGATGCCTATGGAACATCTATTGCCTATGGCAATAAAGATTATCTCATTTGGACTATGCTCTTCTTAATAACCCTTTTTGTAGCGATTATTCATATTGTTGAAGAAAAGAAAAAAATAGTTTTTCCGAATGTGAATTCAATTAGCTTAATTGTCATAGGCTTAATAGGCGCTATCTATTATTTATCGCAAGCTATTGAAACAATTGTTGATGGAAAAATTAGTTATTTTGGTTTTGTCATTGCCATATTATTTTCTTTTATTACTTTTTTTGGTATTGCGATAATTTTTGATAGGAAAAAGGACGGCAAATAATAGGTATCTATACATTTTTCTTTTCTTGTTTACTAATATAATATGTTATATTAAATTGCAACGAGGTCTTTTATGAAAAAACAAAAAGAAAATGCCGTGATATCTCAAACTGAAATAGCGACAGATAATCAAAACACTTCCCAATTGGAAGTTGAAAAGAGCGGTTCAGCCACTTCCATAAATCAGAATAATAATTTGATTGATATTACAAAACCATGTGCGGACGATTTGCCTTTTGGTGAGGCAATCGATAATTATCGTAAAGAGATTATTACTTCTGTAAAGCGTTCCAAACTACGTTCGACCATCTCGATGGCAGCTATTATCATCTGTTCTATCGCTGGTCTTATTTTGCTATCTTTTAATCAATTAGTAACTAATATAATTGCTTGGTGTTTGCTGGGATTAGCAGCAGTTGTTATCGCTATCTTCTTTATTCTTAATCGCCGCATTGATCGCCCTGATTTTGAAGGATACGTTGTCAAAGCTTCAACAGCCATTAATAAAGTGACATTTGCCGATGGTCGATTTACAAATGTCGTTTATAATTCCAAGGAGAAATTGGATTTAGGTGAGGTTTTTGCCGATGGTGTTTACACCGGTTTAACAAATTCTGTTTCGCGTAATGTTGTTAACGGCCTTTTTGATGAACATCATTTTAAAATTTGTGAATGTGCTTTATTTACTGGTGCTGGTCGTCAAAGAAAAACTGTTTTTGTTGGTAAATATATTAATTTTGCTAATAATTTGGAATTCGAAAATCGCTACATCTTTTTGTTGAAAACAAAGGATAATATTGATCAACCGACAGCGCTGGAAGATTTAGAAGCTCTTGACGGCAATGGTGACTTCCTTATTTATGGTCCCAAAGGTGCTGATTTAAAGGCTCTCTTTGGAACGAAATTTATCTCTAAGTTAAAGGCTTTTAAAGTTGAAAAACATCTTCTAAATGTCATTATTTGCGTATCATCAGGACACACCACAGCCTATCTTAGTTATGATGATTTGGTGAATGAATTGCCAGTTGATAAGAAATTTAATCCTGATGGTGTCAAACAATTTCAGAAAGAATTTCCTATTTTGTTAGAGGCATTAGCAGAACTTGCTAGGTAAAATTATGAGTATTGTCGGACGTTGGGTTGGTATTCAATGCTATAAGCATGATGGAGCGGTTCATCGCTGCTGGGATCGTGGCTTTGTTTTAGAAAACAGTCATGATTATATTATTATTGCTTCTCGAAGAGCGAAAGTTGTTGAAAGCAATGGACGTCGCTGGTTTACTAAAGAACCCGCGATTACTATTTTTTCTAAACATGAGTGGTGGAATGCTATTTGCATGATTAAAAACGATGGCATTTGTTACTATTGTAATATTGCTTCGCCATCGATGATTGACCGCGATGTTATAAAATATATTGATTATGACTTAGATGCTAAACTATTTCCGAATGGAGATGTTCGAGTTCTTGACGAGAAAGAATATGCTCATCATCGTGATTCTTATGGTTATGATGACGAATTAGATAAAATCTTAAAATACACAATGAAAATAATTATTGCGCGAATGAAAAGACACGATTTTCCTTTTCAAGAGAATATCGTGAGAGATTATTATCAATCTTTCTTAGAAATGACCGCCAAGAAAGAATAAATTATATGATAAAACAATTTTATACTTATAGTGCCGAGCAAACTATGCAATTAGGTGAACGGCTTGCTTCAGCATTGCCAAATGGAATAACCATTGCTTTGACGGGAGATTTAGGAGCGGGTAAGACCACCCTTGTTCGCGGTATCGCCCAAGGATTGATGAT
>JBAYZW010000050.1:0-6535 GCA_041672305.1 Bacilli bacterium | reverse complement strand
TTTAGTTGCACCCTCATTGATTATGTGAGCACTAACTATGTGGCTCGTTTCTATAACGTTACAGTTGCCTAATAACTGTATATAGAAATATCGAATTTTAAAGGGACGCTCATGCGTCTCTTTTTTATATTTTTTTCTGTCTCTTTTCTTCATTTGTGTGTTAATATATAAATGGTAATTTTGATGAAAAAGAAAAGTATTGTCATTTCTTTGATTCTGCTCATCTTGGGCTTATCTTCTTGTGGTGCTTCGCCAGTTGAAGAAACTCCAGATGGTTATATTGATGTGATGCCGACAAGTTCAGAGAGCGGTGTTATTTTGCAAGCTTTTGATTGGACGTTTTCTGAGATTGAAAATAATTTACCTGCTATTGCTAATGCCGGTTTTAAAATGATTCAAACTTCGCCAGTACAACAGCCAAAAAATAATGGCACGACTTGGTGGAGTTTTTATCAACCACTTAGTTTTTCTATTGCCACCTCTTCTCCATTAGGCAGCAAAGCTGATCTTGAGTCTTTATGTACAACAGCAGAGAGTTATGGCATTAGTATTCTTTGCGATATTGTTTTTAATCATATGGCAAATGTCGGTGATTCAACTCTTGAAAGTGATGGTACTCCAGTTGTTTCTCCTGATGTCGCTACTTATGAACCTTATATTTATGAACACCGAAATGATAGTGGAACAAGCGCCACTTTCCATCATAATCCAAATGCAGCTGGTTCAGGGGCTGTTACTCAAGTTTATAGTTATGGCAATTTGCCAGATCTTAACACTGCTAATGCATATGTGCAAGAGCGTTGTCTTTCTTTATTAGAAGAATGCATCAATGCTGGTGTTGATGGTTTTCGCTTTGATGCTGCTAAGCACATTGAAACACCAAATGATCCTCAATATTCCAGTGATTTTTGGCCTAATGTTCTCGGCGTAGCAAAAACATATTATACGAACAAAACAGGTAACAATCTTTTTGCTTATGGCGAAGTTTTAAATGATCCTGATGGTGGAAGAACTATTGATTTATATACGCCTTATATGAAAGTAACTGATAATACTTATATTAGCCAAGTCGTTTCTGGCTCTGCTAATAATGATGCCGAGAGAGTCTTATCCTCTCCTTATGGTAAAAATACTGAAGCTAGTAATCTCGTTACATGGGTCGAAAGTCATGATACTTATATTGATTCTACTCAGCATTCAAAAGAAATGAGAACCGCTCAACGATGGGCTGTTATCGCTTCAAGAAAAGATACTAGTTGCCTTTTCTTAGCTCGTCCTAATGATAATTTGACTGTCGGAGAGATTGGTTCATATCAATTTAAAGATGAAATTATTGGTGTTACTAATCGTTTCCATAATCGTTTTATTGGAGCGGATGAAGAACAGACAGCGGAAGATGCAATTTATGTTAATGAACGATATAGTGATACTTCAGCGGGAGCAATGATTGTTAACTTTGCAGGTGCAGGAACGGAAACGGTTACTTTTTCTCATCTTGGAACTGGTGTTTATTATAATCAGTTGACTGGAGAGGCTGTTACAGTGAGAAATAATAGTGCCAAAATTACTTTTGATGATTCAGGTATTGTTGTTTTGACTATGTCAAAGAATATTGCCCGTCCAACAATTAGTGTTTCTCAATCAGGTGTTTCCTTTTTTGATTCACTAGCAATTGATATTACTGTTACTAACTCAACAAATGCTTATTACACTATTAATGGTGGAACACCAGTAGCTTTTACTGATCAAGTAAGTTTTACTCTTGGTGATGTGACAGATGAGAATAATCAAATTGCTCTTTATATTTATGCGGAGAATTCACAATTTTCCGTCCATCAAAATTTGACATATACAAAAGTGACAATTATTGACGGATACTTTAATATTGTTAATTTAAACAGTCAATATTATACAGATTATGAATTGTATTTCTGGGCGTGGAGTGGCGCTAATAGTGGCCATTGGTTAAGCGATTATACTGTGCAAGATGACATTGTTTTAATTGATTTTTCTGCTACTTCATACACAAGTTTTCTTTTTGCAACTTTTGAAAAAGGCCATGTTATCTCTAACTTAGATGCTTGGGATTCAAACAAGATAAAACAATCAAACGATATCCTAATTAGTGATATTTTCTATAACGCGAGTAACTTTTAAAGAAAGGAAAAACTTATGAAAAAGAAACTCTGGGCACTCGTAGCTACCTTCGCGATGAGCATTACTTTGGCGGCTTGTAACACTGAAACCTATGGTCCTGATGAAGAGGATGTCGAATTGACTCTTCCGACTAATGTGACTGATTATCAACTCGATGATACTGATTATGATTCATTAACTTCAGCAACAACTGAAACTATTCGAGTTTTATATCGTCGAAACGACAACACTAATGATTATAGTAATTATGATGGTTGGCGTATTTGGGCATGGGATTCCTCAGGCGGCGGTAATGGCTGGTGGTATGAATTCACTAAATATAACGCTTATGGTGTTATTTGTGATATTCCAGTTTCTAGTGTCGCTGCTAATGGAACATCAATTGACACTATTGGTATTGTTATTACTACTTGTGCTTCTACAACAAGCACTTGGTCTGGTACCTATAGTAAAGATCCAGATAGCGATTTATTAGGAGAAATATCTGGCACTAATCCTGGCGGTATTCAACTTCTCTATGCGAAAAGCAATACTTCTCGTCTTTTCTATACTCAATCAAGTGTCTTTATGTCAACTATTAATACGGTTCGCTATGTTGATAAACGCACCCTTTATGTCTTGTTTGATACTAGCAAATCAGATTTTACAATTCGTCGATTACGTTTTAAAATCACAGTCAATGGTGTTGACGAAACTAATTTCTCTTTAGATGGAACTGAAACAAAGACCGTCTCTAATGTTATCTTTGGTCAAACTAACATTGTCTTTAAAAAAGACATTCTTATTAGCGATGATGTGGTGGTGAGTTATCAATTTAGTTCTACTTTTACTGATTCAAGTTCGATGCTTTTAACGAAATATTTTGATACGGAAGAATTTGTTAATCAATATTCTTATGATGGTGATGATCTCGGCGTTACCTTTACGGGAGATGCGACGATGCCGAGCGCGACGACATTTAAAGTTTGGTCTCCAGTTAGCAGTAGCATGACTCTTAATATTTATAATAGTGGTGATTATATCAATGATCTCACTCCAGTTAATACTTATGAAATGAATATGAACGCACAAGGCGTTTGGGCTTATACCGTTAATAGTGATTTATCAAATAAATATTACACTTATACTTGTGTTAATTCGATGGGCACTAACGAAGTTGTTGACCCCTACGCTAAATCAACTGGTTTAAATGGTAAACGCGGCATGGTTGTTAATTTCGCAACTCTTAATGCAGAAATCGAGGGTTGGAGTACTGATACTCGTCCTGACTATGGCACTAATGGAACAGACGCTTCTATTTATGAGGTTCATGTGCGTGATATGACGATTAATCCTAATAGTGGTGTCGCCGAAGCCGATCGTGGTAAATTCTTAGGTTTAGCAGAAACTGGCACAACATATACTGAAGGTATGACCACAGTTTCAACTGGCTTAGATCATATTAAAGATCTCGGTGTGACCCATGTTCAAATTCAACCTTTCTATGATTTTTCGAGCATCGATGAGTCCACTCTTGACACTTCGATGGGCACTGATAACTATAACTGGGGTTATGATCCGCAAAACTATAACTGCTTAGAAGGTAGTTATTCGACTGATCCAACTGATGGTGCTGTTCGCATTAAAGAATTTAAAGAGATGGTGATGGCTTTCCATCAAGCCGGTCTCAATATTAATATGGATGTGGTGTATAACCATACTTCCTCATTCTCTGATTCTAATTTTGAAAAATTGATGCCTTATTATTATCATCGTACCAAATCTAGTGGTGTGGCTTATAATGGTTCTGGATGTGGCAATGAAATGGCTACTGAACGTTATATGGTCAATAAATTCGTTCGTCAATCCTGTGAATTCTGGATTAATGAATATCATCTTTCCGGTTTCCGTTTCGACTTAATGGGCTTAATGGACAATCAAACGATGATTGATATTTATCAAGATTGTTCCTCTCTTTATAGCAATATTATGATTTATGGTGAGCCTTGGACAGGTGGAACTTCCAAATTAAAGAGTGGTACTTCTGCGGCTGCTTTAACTTCTCAACAAACAGTCCAATCAAGCTTAGCGCAATCTTATTTTGCGGCAGCCGGCAACTATGTCGGAGCCTTTAACGATGTTATTCGTAATGCCGTTCGCGGCGATAACGCTCCTGGCATTGGCTGGGTAAATGGCATGGCTTCAAATGCTTCTGGTATTCTTCCTGGCATTAAGGGAGTCTTTAGCAGCGGCTTAACAACGATTGAGCCAGAACAAGTAATTAACTATGTATCTTGTCATGATAATTACACTCTTTATGATCAATTAATTCAAAAGACAGCCTCGAATCGTTCTTTCAATAATGTTTATTCACAATCTGAGATGGTGGTTTTTACTGCTCAAGGTGTGCCATTTATGCAAGAGGGCGAAGATTTCATGAGAACAAAAGCTTATGTTGAAAATGGAACGACAAAATATTCTGGTAACTCTTATAATGTCGGAGACTTGATTAATAATATGGATTATTCTTTGAAAGCTCAAAATGTCGAGATGTTCCAATTTTTTCAAGATTTAATTGCTTTTAGAAAGTCAACTTCTCAACTTACATTATCAACTCGTAGTGAAATTACAGCCGCTTTATCCAATGAATCTGCAAATACTAGTAGCGGTCTTATCTCTTACAAACTTTCAACGGCAGATGGCGATTTATATGTCGCTCATGCTCTGAATAATGTTTCATTTAATCTTGGTGCCTCTTATCAATTATTATTTAGCAATAATAGTGGTTTGACAGCTGGTACTAATTATTCTTCAATTAATTTGCCAGCTAATACTTCTGTTGTTTTAAGAAAAGTCTAAAATGAGCGAAAAAAAGTTACGCACTCAACCGATTAAAGGTCTTATTATCTTTCTTATTATTGATATTACTATATCAATGATTGCTCTTGGCTATTTCATCTATGATGTTTCTAACCTTTTTATCTCCATTCTTGTCTATATCTTCGGAGGAATGTTCTTCATCATTGGCGTTGTTGTTTTACTTGATCAACTCTTTCACTATGTGGAGGTCAAAAATGATAGCCTGGTTAATCATATTTTATGGAAAAAGTATGTTCTTCCTTTTGAAAAAATCAAAAGAGTTATTCTCGTTGATGAAATGTATCATGTTTATAGTAAGAAGAAACGCTTTTGTGTGATGCCGTCACATGTTAGAGGTAGTAATGAAATTATTATTTATCTCGAGAGGCAAGGAATTTCTCTTTCCCCTGCCGAAGAAGAAAGATAAAACCTTTTCTTTCCGATAAAACAAGTTAAAATAAAGATTAGTAATATTCACTAATCCCTTAAGGAGGCTCATATGGCAAATTTAAGACTTAGCCACATTTACAAGGTTTATGATAACGGTCACAAAGCCGTCAATGATTTCAACATCGACATTAAAGATAAGGAATTCATCGTTTTCGTCGGTCCTTCTGGCTGTGGAAAATCAACCACTCTTCGCATGATCGCGGGTTTGGAACAAATCACTGCTGGCGATTTATTTATTGATGATGTTTTAGTCAATGATATGGAACCTAAAGACCGCGATATCGCCATGGTTTTCCAAAACTATGCTCTTTATCCGCATATGACCGTTTATGAAAATATGGCCTTTGGCTTGAGAAATCGTCGAATTCCCAAAGAGGTCATTCATCAAAAGGTGATGGAAGCGGCTAAGATTTTGGATATTGAAGATTATCTTGATCGCAAGCCAAAAGCTATGTCTGGTGGTCAACGTCAGCGTGTCGCTTTAGGACGGGCGATTGTTCGTGACCCGAAAGTCTTCTTGCTCGATGAACCATTAAGTAACCTCGATGCGAAACTTCGTGCTCAAATGAGAACTGAGATTACTAAATTACATAAAAAATTAGCGACAACTTTTATCTATGTTACTCATGATCAGATTGAGGCTATGACGATGGGAACTCGTATTGTCGTCATGAAATTGGGCTATGTTCAACAAATTGACACTCCCATGAATTTATATAATAAGCCGTACAACAAATTTGTTGCTGGATTTATCGGCACTCCTCAGATGAATTTCTTTGATGTGACTCTTAATCGCCAGGGTGATAATGTGACAATGGAATTTATCGAGGGCAGCCAAGTTGTTTTGCCATTTGAAAAAGTTAGTAAAGTTCATGATAGTTATATCCATGGTGATGTAAAGGTTACCCTGGGCATTCGCCCTGAACATATTTCTATCAGCAAAAAAGAGACAGGCTTAAAATGTCAAGTTAGCACCGTCGAGCATCTTGGTAATGAATGTATTATCTATGGTGAAATTGGCACTGGTAGTGATGATTTTTCTTTGAAAGATGTCGGTAAAAATATCACTGTCAAAACAGTGGAAGGCACT
>JBAYZW010000049.1:0-6677 GCA_041672305.1 Bacilli bacterium | reverse complement strand
AAGCAAGGTAAGAAATATAGAATATGGAAGAATTATGGAAAAGATCTTAATCTCAGCCTGTCTCGTAGGAGAGCGATGCCGTTACGACGGGAAGAACAACTACACTCCTCTCATTAAAGAATTACTGACCAAATATGAATTAGTTCCTTTTTGTCCCGAAGTGGAAGGTGGTCTCACCACCCCTCGACTTCCCAGTGAAAGAAAAAAGGATCAAGTAATCGGAAAAACTGGCAAAAATGTCACTAATAACTTCAAAAAGGGTGCCGAACTAGCCTTAAATATCTGTTTATATCTCGGTATTAGAACGGCAATCTTAAAAGAAAATAGTCCTTCTTGTGGTGTTAATTCAATCTATGATGGAACCTTTTCTAATCATCTCATCAAAGGAAGCGGAATGACGACTGAATTATTAAAAAGAAAAGGCATTCGCGTCATGACTGAGAATGATATTGAAGCCTTTTTACAAGAAGATTTATCAATTAATAAAGAAGAGACAGATAACGATTAATAATTGTTAGCTTGGCGAGTATGATTCTCGTCAAGTTTTTTATAATAAGCTTGAGAGGCACTTTTCCAACGGTAACCTAAAAGAGGTAAGAGATTGAGAAAGGCTTGGAAAGCTTTTTGAAATGAGACATCATCCGCTTTTTTGATGAAGCGATTAATGCGCGCATAAACTAATAAAATCTGATCCGTCAAATTATTGGCATGTTTAGTAAAATGATAGATTTTTTTATTGGTTTTAATATCGATGCCAAGGGAGAGAAAGAAATGCAAACCATCAGCGTATTCGTCGAGGATTCTCTCTTTTGATTCTGGACTCTTATTGGACCAATATTTGAAGCATCTTGTCGCATTGGCTAATTCACCAATTTCGACAAGAAGAGAAAGGCTTCTTTTGGAGCGAGTATTAGCGTAGGTAATTTGATGATTAATAGCAATCTCTTGATCGAGTTTTTCTTGGGCGAGAAAAAGGGTTTCTAATTCGATGTTTGCCATGAAATTATTTAACCTTTTTTAAGTGCCAAATTTCCGTGGCGTATTGCTCGATAGTTCGATCAGAAGTGAAGAAACCACTATTGGCAATATTCATTAAACACATTTGTGACCAATGTTTTTTATCTTGATATAAAGCACAGATTTTTTCTTGGGCTTTAACGTAAGCATCAAAATCTTTTAAGACGAGATATTGATCACCACGGTTCATGATTTCATCAAAAATCAAACGATAACGATTCGTCTTAAACTTGGCCCAATCAGCATAGCTAAGAGAATCAATAATAGCTTTGACACGGGCATCATTGTTATAGATATCCCAGGGGTTATAAGTTCCCTCTTCGTAAATCTTTTCGACTTCATTCGTCAAGAGACCGAAGATAACTTCGTTATTTTGTCCCGCTCTTTCGACAATTTCAATATTAGCTCCATCCATTGTCCCAAGAGTAACAGCACCATTCATCATCAATTTCATATTCGAGGTACCACTCGCTTCTTTGCCAGCTGTGGAAATCTGTTCACTGATATCAGCGGCAGGAATAATTAATTCAGCGAGTGAGACACCATAGTTTTCAATAAAGACCACTTTGAGATATTTATTAATCTCTTCATCTTCATTAACGGTTTTGGCCACCGCTATAATCAACTCGATAATTTTCTTTGCCAAATCATAACTCGGGGCCGCTTTAGCTCCGAAAAAGAAAGTATGGGGATAGATTCTAAAACTCGAGTCGGCCTTCATACGCTGATAAAGATAAATAACATGGAAAATATTGAGTAATTGACGTTTATAAGCGTGGAGACGCTTGATTTGGACATCAAAGATGGAATTTACATCAATATCGATATTCATCGTGTCCTTAACATATTGAGCAAGTTTCTTCTTATTAGATAATTTGATTGAATCAATTGATGACAAAACTTTCTCATCATCGATATATTTTTCAAATTCCTTAATTTTTGCCATATCCATAATCCAACTAGTGCCAATTTTAGAAGTGATTAATTTAGCTAGTTCAGGATTAGCGTAAAGCAACCAGCGACGATGAGTGACGCCATTGGTCTTATTATTAAATTTTTCAGGCATATAATTGTAGAAGTCTTTAAAAGTCATCGACTCTAGAATCTTGGTGTGAAGAGCGGCCACACCATTGACACTATAGCAGGTGAAAATTGCCATATTAGTCATATGAATTTGACCATCTTTAATGATGTTCATCGACCAACGTGCTCCATCTGGAACATTATTTTTTTGCATTTCAAGATTGAAACGACGGTTAATCTCTTCAATGATCATATAGCAGCGAGGAATTAGATTTTGCACATAATTCACTGGCCATTTTTCTAAAGCCTCAGGCATGACAGTATGATTAGTAAAAGCCATTGATTGAGTGACTTCTTCCCAGGATTCATCCCAACCCATATTATAATCATCCATCATGACACGCATCATTTCGGGAATCGCTAAAATAGGATGAGTATCATTTAATTGGAAAGTATAGCAATTATGAATTCCTTTTAAGGTTTTATGGTGACGATAATAGCTCTGCAAGGTGGCTTGAATGCCAGATGAAACTAAGAAATATTGCTGGCGCAATCTTAAAATGCGACCCTTTTCCGTTGAATCATCAGGGTAGAGACCATGAGTCAATTCTTCAATAGCATTAAGATATTCTTCAAAAGACATATCGACAGGTAAATTATCATTGCTGGGTTCGGCATTCCAAAGTCGTAAATTATTAACGACATGGTTGCGATAACCAACGACGGGGATATCGTAAGGAACAGCTCGGACGACGAGAGCGTTGACCGTGCGAATGCCATATCCACCATCAGGTTTTAAATAAGTTTCCGGTGAACCATAAAATTGAACAGCAACTTCATACTTTGGACGACGAATTTCCCAGACATTACCATTGGTCAACCATTGATCAGGAAATTCGCGCTGTTTACCATCGACGATTTTCTGCTTAAAGAAACCATATTGGTAGCGGATGCAGTTGCCATGACCGAGATAGCCTAAAGAAGCAATGGAATCAAGGAAACAGGCCGCCAATCGACCGAGACCACCATTGCCTAAACCAGCGTCTGTCTCTTTTTCTTCTAATTCATGAATATTGATACCTAAATCAGCTAAACCATCCTTGACAACATCATAGATACCCATATTTTGCAAATTGTTAACTAGGAGACGACCAATAAGAAATTCCATGGAAAAATAAATTAAAGTCTTATCATCATTTTCAACAGATTCACGGCGGGTCTTGGACCAGTCGACATTCGCGTAGTCACGGACCATTTCTCCTAAAATAGTGTATTTCTCAGAGATGTGACTCTCTTTGACAGAAACGCCATAAGTCTCTAATAGACGGCGTTCATATTCTTTTTTAAATTCTTGTTTGGATTCAAACATCTTGTTTGGTGCCATATTTTTTACCTCATTTCTTCTTTTTTAAAATGCATGCTCCTAAGCAGGCAAGTTTTATATCAAGGTGATAAGGAAGACCTTCAAAACTGCCTTCACCAGTAATAACTGGAAGGCCATTATATTGTCCCCATCCACCATAGACATCTTTGTCAGAGTTAAATATCTCTTCATATGTGCCTTTTTCTAAGGCGGGAATACGGATTGAATCATAGTAATTGGTCGTCATGTTAAAGACGAAAACAAGACAATCATCTTCGACTTGTCTTTGAAAAGCAAAAACTGATTGATCAGCGTTGTCCACCATTAACCAATGAAAATGATCAGGATTGTGTTCTTGATAATACATCGCTTTTTCACTCGCATAAATGCGATTTAAGTCACGCATAAGACGAGAAACAGAGTCATGTTTCGGGAATGATTTTAAATTCCACGGGAGAGATTTACTTTCATCCCATTCATCAAAACTCGCTAATTCATTGCCCATAAAATTAAGTTTTTTACCTGGATGAGCAAATTGATAAGTATATAGGTTGCGGAGCAAAGCAAACTTTTGATCATAATCGCCCCACATCTTATTGATAATAGTGCCTTTTCCATGAACGACCTCATCATGAGAGAGAGGAAGCAAAAAATTATCACTATAAAAATAAGCCATCGAAAAAGTTAATTTATGATGTTCGTATTTCTTATAAATTGGGTCTTTTGAATAGTATTTCAAAGTATCATTCATCCATCCGAGGTCCCATTTATAATCAAAACCTAATCCACCTTGGTCAGTCGGTTTGGTGGTTCCCGCAAAAGCAGTGCTATCTTCGGCAATCATCATCACTGAATCATGAGCAATATGAATTTTAGCGTTTAGGCGTTTAATAAATTCTACCGCCCCTTCATTAATGCCAACGGAAGCATCCCCATTGTAATAGATGATGTTACTAACAGCGTCGACACGAATGCCATCAAAATGGAAATAATCAATAAAATAATTCATGGCGCTCATTAAAAAGCTCCGCACTGGATCTTTTCCTAAATCAAATTGAAGTGAGCCCCAAGGTGAAACGCGCCATTTATTAGAATATTCGAATAAATGAGAACCATCATATTTGGCTAATGCCCATTTATCTTTGGCGAAATGAACAGGAGCAAAATCTAAAATAGTACCGATACCCGCTTGATGAAGGCGATCAATCAAACTCATGAGTTGAAAAGGATTGCCATATCGAGCATCGACAGAAAAGAAACCTGTCGCTTGATAGCCCCAACTACCATCAAATGGATATTGAACAAGGGGCATAAATTCGACATGAGTAAATCCATTAGCTAAGATATAAGGAATCAAATAATCAGCAATCTCTTCATATGAAAGGATGTGTCCATCTGGAGCTTTACCCTTCCAAGAGCCAAGATGCATTTCATAAATTGACATCGGACGATTAAAATTTCTCGTTCTCTGTTTAAGCCATAAATCATCATGCCAAGCAAAAGAGCGATTATCAAATAATTTACTGCAAGTTTCGGGGCGATTTTCGCTATAAAAAGCAAAAGGATCGATTTTATCGACATATTTGCCTTTGGCGTTTTTAAAATGATATTTATATGTTTGATAATTGCCGAGATGAGGAATAAAGAGTTCCCACACTCCACTATCATCAATTTTTTGCATTTTTTGTGCTCTAACATCCCAACCATTCCATTCGCCGATGACACTGACATCATCAGCCTCAGGAGCATAAAGGCGGAAAGTGACACCATCTTGACCTTTTTCATCACTCGTAAAGTGAGCGCCAAAATAATTATGAGCTTCGATGCACTGTCCCATTAAAAAGTCATAGAGTATTCCAAAAGCCATAGTATCGTTCCTCGTTCGTAAAACGAACACCTATAGTTTAGAATGTTTGAACTCTTCCCACAAGTTTAAGTTTTATAAATAAAAGGGGTGGACTATAAATCAACAAAAAAGGATGAATTCATCATCCTTTTAAATTAAGATGTTTAATACAAAATTAATAGACAAGAGAAACGCGAGAAAGCGTTGTCACTTCATCAGCTAAAGTATCAACTAGTAGAAGCGAAACATCAGTTAATTTAGTGGACTCCTCTTCATTACTTGATTTGACAAAAGTGTATTGAATAATATTTAAATTATTTCCATCTTCACTAAGGCGAGAACGATATTGATAAGTAAGACCATCACGAACGATTTCTTCATTAGCGACATCTCCCGCTAAATAAGTATCAAAATCGACAAATAGTGCATCATAATAAGAAGATAAGCTAGTTAAAAATTCATTTAATTTAACTGATGTTTTCCATGTCGATAAAAAACTAGAGGCCTCTAAAGAATCAAGATAACTTTGAGCGAGAGTATAACGATATGTATCATCGGTTGATTCAGTAGATGAACCTTCGTCTTTCACATAATCATTATTCACCCAATTGTATAAAGAATTTTTATTAACTCTTGAGCCTATTGCCTCATTATCACTCGAACTATCAAAACTCGTTGATTCAATAAGCGTGGCAATTGTTTTTGTCCCGCTAATGACAGAGCCATCAGTGGCCAAAACTTCTTCGCGAATAACATCAACAACCTTATTATAATAGGTTAAAACAGTGTGCGAAGCACCCACGAGTGGTACGATCTCATCGTATTGAAAGTTATAAGTAACTTCATGACTAGTAGTCGTTGTGATATCTGAACCACTATCATATTCAACATCAGTGCAAACTGAACTAATGCTTGAAGACCATGTAGTGGTAGTAATAGAGGCTGTAATTCCATAATCCTCGCTATATTCAGTAACTGTTTTACTATCAGTCTGAGTCAATATTTCGCCATTATCATATTCAGTTTCTGTGCCATCAACTTGATCAACATTATATTTATAAATATATGAATCAATACCATTGACAATATTTTCATTATCATTATCAATGATAGAAGTGGCGTTATGACTAACCGATGAAGAATATTTATCACCTTCTAATTGCAAACCACTTGGTTTTTTTTTCGTCATGCTGTAAGCAAAGTTTAAAGAGCCACCAGTTAAATTTTCTTCCCATTTAGAAATTGATGAGCTAGAAAAAACGAATGATTGGGAAATTTTGTTATCCTCTTCATCAAGTGACGAAGCATTAATTGTAATACCATCTCCTAAAGCGAAAGCATAATGTTGCTGATTATCCAAATTTTCTTCATTGTAAAATGTCGTAAATTCACTATGAGAAACCACTGAAGTTCCCCCATAACTACAGG
>JBAYZW010000048.1:0-6773 GCA_041672305.1 Bacilli bacterium | reverse complement strand
GGGAAAACATAATGGCAAAAACAAAAAAAAGCATACTCGTTGGTAAATATATTATATTTTTTTGGATTATGCATTTTTTCTTTTATCTAGCAATAGAATATGCAATATTATTTGTTTTCAAATATGGTAGCAATTTAAATCTTAAAATAACGCTTGATATTGTATTAAGTGTTATTAATGCTGGTATTTTCGTTTTGATTTCTCTCCTTTTTAATCGTTTATGCACAATTGTGACATATGAAAATGGATTAATAAAACGGAGAGGTTTATTGGGTGGGTTTCGTTGCACGATTAAATCAGAAAGCGTTTTGAAAATAGTTAAAGTAACAATACCTCTTGATGGTGAATTCTACGCAATCGTGGATGGTGTGCATGGAACCTTTGAAAGACCTAGGAAGTATGCTAGTATTTTCTTTCCTTGCAATGAAAAGGGAGTTGAATTTATCAGATTGTTTTATGATGGTGACATACCTCATTTTTGGTGATTCTATGAGTAATAAAGCAAAAGACAAATCAACAAAACACATCCCTATTGTTTCAGCGGTTGGCGCTCAATTATTCATTACTTTGATTTTGATTATATTGCTAGTGGAAGCATGTCTTGGCATACCCAGTAATTTTCGGACAATAAGTATAATTGTTTGTTCTATTTTGTTTTTTTTGAATCCTATCATATTCTTATTTTCTATTTTTCTAGGATGGAACCGACCATTAATATTTACTTCGAGAGGAATTGAAAAGAAAAAAATGCACGGTTCAGATTTTCTTCCATGGGAAAATGTCATTAAGATGAAAGTAACTGTTAGATGGCTAGGAAGATATTATCGTTTAAAAATTACTTTTAATGATGGTTATGTTTTATCTTTTGAACCGAACTTATGGATAACTAATGATGTCTTACGATTATGCCCTCTTGAGTCAATCAGAACCATGTATAAGGACACTATGAAAATAAAGTAGTGATGCGCTTATTTCAAACTTGTGTTTACATTATTTATTATTTAAAGATTGTTGAATTTTATTTTTTTCTTTTTGAATAGCGTTTATTACTTTGCTAGAAAGTTGAGCTTGTGTAGCATAACTCGAAAATTGACTAATGGCTAATGATACCTCATCAATAATTTTTTGGGCTTTGCTTTTTTGAATACTCATTTTTTCAGCGACTAACATTAAATCATCAAGAGTGAAATCATCATTTTTACCATTGATTAACATTTGGTGATGACTTATCCATTGATTGTTTGCTTCATAAGCATAGGTAACATCATACATGGGCGATAATGTCCATTTGCCAGTCATGTCCATTAAAAAGGAAATATTCTTTACATGATCATCTTTATTAACCGCTAAAACATTAAAGATCATTCTACGATAGAATTGTTCTATCTCTTTTTGGGTGAGATTTAATTGGCGCATAACGCGAGCTGTGTTTTCATAACTAAAAGTATATGGTTGGTTATAATCAAGATGATAAAGAGCGGCAAGCGTTTGCATGTGATATTTATGAACCTTGCCGTGATCATCGACATATCGATCAAATCTCTTGGTCATAAAGTGATAGTGGTTATCTAATGGATAAAGGCGACATTCGCTCATATTAATGCCAGCGGCTTTTGCCATTAAATAATAAGCATACTCAATTCTTGTATATTCTTGTGTCTGTTGGTGGAGTTCAAGATTTTTATTCACTCCATCTAGTTTAATAATCCAATAGGTATAGTCTTGATCGTTATCAATTTGACCAGATCGAAATTCGCCAGTGACTTCATTATAAGCCACAATAGCCTTTGCTCTAGCTCCTCCCGCACTCGTGCCAACATTGATGATATCTAGGAGACTCCCTTTTATCTTTTTCTTTTTATTGAGAACATCGTTAGCTAAATCGATAAGTTTATCTATATTGATAGAGTCGTTTGGCATCTTTTCATCAAGCGCTGGTTCATACTCTAAAGCTCCCATCCCTCGCGTTCCGATATAACATAGTTTTTCAATGCTCGAAAAAGACTTTTGATTGTTATTCTTAGATTCTAAATAAGCCTCAATCATCGCTTTTCCGTAGCGGTCAGGCAATGAATCAGCTAATAAACCCGGAAGTAGTGAGAAGCTCTCTTTATCTAGTTTTGGAAAAGAATAGGGGTTATGGCTAAGAGGCATCATAAATGGAGCAATCTCAATATGACTAGTGACAAATTCGGGTGTGTATTGAAAAACACAAGGAGCATCAATTGATTCTTGATAGACCGCTCCAATAATTCTTCCCCAGAGTTTAACAATCGCTTTGCTCATCCTATTCTTCCCATTTCCATTCTTTGTTTACTTTTCTTTTTTTATGAACGCGTTGAGGATATTTCTTATCTTCATTAATTAAAAGAGGCGATGGTAATTCATCTGGTAATAAATATTCGACATTATTTAGTAAGTTAAAAGCTAATAAAATGCGTAAGATAGAAGAAAAGTTTGTTTCTTTTCCTTGCTCAATATTATTGATACTGCGAAGAGATAATCCTGATTTATCCGCTAAATCTTTTTGAGTTAAAGATAGATTCACTCGCTTATGGTGGATTCGTGATCCGAGTTCTTTTTGCACTTCATTAATTGATGTTAAATTTGTAATCATATATTTTCCCTACGTCTATTTTAATCATTTTTAAAATAAAGTGCAACATAATGCAAAATATAATATAAAAATAAATATAAAATGCAATATAATGCATAATAAATTAATTAGTAATGAGAAAAATGATAATTGTTGATTCCAATTGAATAGATATTCATTTGCAGTTATTAACTTTTGGCAAGATAATGTTAATAACTATGGATTTGCTAATTGTTCAAAATTTATCGTTTAATAATAATTTATGTTTTTTCAAGCATTTCTTTTGTAGAAACAATCAAAAAAAGAGTTTTAATAATTCTCGTTTTGACATTACTTCTCAAAATTATTTGAAGTATTTTCTTATTTTAAAAATTTATTTTGACAATGCTTTGTTTGATGGTGGAACTTCTAACAATATTCAATACACTTATGATACTTTGAATCGTTTGATAAGAAGCAACCAATCCGATGGTGATGATCTTACATATAATTATGATTCTGCTCATAGCATCATCAGTGTTATTAATAATCATTCTTCCTCAACTATTCATTCAATGACTTATTCTATGAATCGCATGATGAGTTTTGATAACTATTCATTAACTTATGATTCTAATTATGTCTTTAATCCTTATCAGTATGGTTCTTTTGATAACAATAATGTTCTTACTAATGGTTTGACTTTTACCTTTATGGGTAAGCGTTTGATGAATGTCACTAAAACAGGAACATTTGATATTCCTTCCATGTCTTTTACCTATGATTATAGTGGCAAGCGTTTATCTAAGACCATCAATGGGGTTTTTCATCAATATTATTATGATGGTGATAATCTTGTTTATGAGACAGAGACTGATACTAATACCTCGACACTTATTCATGAAAAGAAGTTCTTCTACGATGAGAATGGCGTTCTCACTTTCATGGAACTAGATGGTGTGAGATATTTCTACTATATCGACGCCACTCATACTGTAAGAGGATTATTCAATAGTAATGGTCAACTCATTGTAAAGTATTCTTATGATGCTTGGGGTAATGTTACAAATATCATTGATAACTCTTCTATCTCTTTAGGAACATTAAATCCCTTCTTATTTAAGTGTTATTACTATGACCATGAATCAAAATGGTATTACTGTTTAAGTAGATATTACATTCCTTTATGGATGCGATGGTTATCGATTGATGATTCTAGTTATCTTACTAGTGAAGTACCAGCTGGATATAATCTTTATGTTTACTGCAATAATAATCCAGTGATGTATGAGGATCCGAGTGGTGAAATAATCATATCTTTATTAGTATTTGGATTCATATTTGGATTAATAATCGGAGCTGGCGTAAGTGCAATAAGTCAAGGTATAACTAATGGTTGGGATAATATCAATATCGGACAAGTTGCTCTGGATGGTCTTATTGGCGGAATAAGTGGATTATTAGCATTTAGTGGGATTGGAGCCTTAGGATCAGCTTTAATTAGTGGAGCACTAGGCTTTATGGGTAGTGTAGGAGGAGATTTGATTTCTTCAAATGGCGACTGGAGTCAGGTCAATTGGCTTAAGGCTACTGTTATGACGGCCACTAATTTTGTATTGGGTTATTCGCCAGGCATGCAAAACGCTAAAGCGCTAGGAAATAGTCTTTTTAAATCTATAAAAGATACAAAAATTTGCAATATTTTTAAATCCGCTATAGCAAAATATAATGCAGGACAAATGACAAAAAAAGGATTACAAGGAGTGTTCAATTTATATGGTGGCTCTTTAGCGCTGTCAGTAATTAATTCAGTACCGATGATGATGATTAATCGTTTTTCTGGCGCGTTACTTAGTATTATTGGAAATAATATAGCAAATGGAGTAACAACTACCTTATTTTTTAGTTATTAGAAAGGTGATTTTACAATAAAATGATTTTTTATATCTGGTTAACGATTCTATTATCTTTACTCCATAATCTATTTATTTATTGGAAATTAATGTATTTTGCTGACTATTATAACGATTCTAATTCATCCTATGTATTTTTGAATCATTATTTATTAGATAAAAAAAGCATACTTAATAAAGTTTTTATCACCAAAGCGGAAAAATGCCCAGTTCCTCGATATAAACAAACTGCAATTATGTTTGTCATTTTGAATTTTATTATCCTTTTAATGCTTGTTATGTCCATCATTGGATTAATAAATGGTCAAAGATCAATGATTGAATTTGTTTTTTATTTCAATTTTTCATGTTTCTTTTTAGATATATCAATCCCAGTATTATTTATTTTCATAATGCATATTCAAGTAAAACAATGCGACAAAAAACAAAAAACATTATCTACTTCTGAAATTGCTAAAATAATTAAAGAAATTCAAGATAAACATCCTGGCTTTTTTGGAAAAGGAATTTCATAATTCTTTAAATTAACAATGAATAAAATGAGAAGATTAAATGTTGAAAGTAGAAATATATTATATGTCGCTTGGATTTTTTGGCAAGATAATATTGTAAGAAGAATGACACTAAGGGACTAAATGAAAAAAATTGATGGTTTTATCTCAGACAAAGATATAGATGGAAATTATTTGATATTTGAAACATACGGGAAGTTAGGATTTGCTTATTCGGTTTCTTATATGGATTCGGATCCTAAAGTCTATCTTAAAAAGATGCCAACATTTAACGAAGTATATGCTTATTTTATGTCGTGCAAAACTCACTTCTTAAAAATAAACAAATCACAAGATATATGTTTATCTCTTTTTTATAATCCATATTTTGAAGAATTTTATTTAAGACTAAAAAACGATATTAAAAATATATCGAATAACAGATTGAAGTTTCTAAAAAAATATTTATTGTCAGATTTTGCAGACCCAATTCAATATCGAGGAATCATTGAAATGAACGTTGAAGAAAAAGAATATTATATAACACATGATATTTTTAACAAAAGTAAAGAATTATTACAACTCATCAATTTAAAATTGAAAAAATAGATTGAATAAAAGGAGAAAGACTTGATGGAAAACGCAAAGAAACAAATTTTTGTTGGTAAATATATTATATTTTTTTGGATTATGCATTTTTTCTTTTATCTAGCAATAGAATATGCAATATTATTTGTTTTCAAATATGGTAGCAATTTAAATCTTAAAATAACACTCGATATTGTGCTAAGTATTATTAATATCAGTATTTTCTTTTTGATTTCTATTCTTTTTAATCGATTATGCACAATTGTGACATATGAAAATGGATTAATAAAACGGAGAGGCTTATTGGGTGGGTTTCGTTGCACGATTAAATCAGAAAGCGTTCTGAAAATAGTTAAAGTAACAATACCTCTTGATAATGAGTTCTACGCAATCGTGGATGGTGTACATGGAACCTTTGAAAGACCAAGGAAGTATGCAAGTATTTTCATTCCATGCAACGAAAAGGGAGTTAGATTTATAAGATTATTTTATGATGGCGAGATTCCCAATTTACAAATTCCCGATATTTTTAAAAAACATCTTCAATATCGTTTTTTGCTTATTAAATTAACAATTTCTCTAGTTATTGCATTATTTATTTTTATTGTGTTACTTGTCTTAGCGGTTTTATATCTATCGAATAATGTGATGGTGCCAATAGGCGTTTCAATTCTTCTTTTTGTTTTTCTTATTCTTGTACTATTGCTTACATTTTTTTCTATGCGTATGCGTATGCAATTTTGGTCATATGATAATAATAAAATAGTGGAAAGAAATGGATTTAAGTTACAAAAGATTCAATTTGATGAAGTCGAAAAAGTGTATTTATGCATAGATACTTCTCCAAAAAAAGTTTTTGTTTCGTGGTTTACTGCTAATAAAAATTGTTTAATTATTGAATCTATAGAAGAAAAAGTTAAAATCACTCTTGATAAGAAATACCAACAAGATATTTTGGATGTAAATGATAAGTTAAGAGCATTAGGATTTTCAGTTTCTATGTCTGATAAATTTAAATAATACTTAGAAGTGCAAAAAGCATGAATATTAATGAATACAACAAAAATAAAATTGAAAAGTCCCCAATTGAAAAACTAAACGCAACTTTATAATCGAAAGTCAAAATTGTAATACTAAGTGCAACTTTACTACTTGTGATTGTTGCATTTAGTTTTTCTATATTCACATATTGATTAGAATTTTATA
>JBAYZW010000047.1:0-7048 GCA_041672305.1 Bacilli bacterium | reverse complement strand
AATATGTAGTCTATATCCGCCGTTATTATCGATTCAGATCCGACCTTGGCTCCGTAAATTGTCCTGTCGGCTCCTCCGTTATACTGTTGGGGTGTCAGTATGTCTTGAGCCACAGAATGTCCTCCGGCAAGCAACAAGGCTTGTCCCTGGGGATCTATTTTGGTGTACAGACTCCACTCGACAATACTTTCATCGGCGAAGTGAGAGTTGGAATAGTTGGTCATCAGAACTTTGACTTTGTCTTCCTCGGCAATGGTTTCAGATACTGATGCGATATCATCCCTGACTTCCAAAAGCCAGTCTATGTAATTCTCTGCACGTTCGACCCTGTCGAATATGTATCCTGCTTTGAGAATGGCCTGCATATACTCTGACTTTTCAGGTTCAAGAACGTCGGGTCTGTACATACCCAGGTATACAACGTCAACATTGGATAGAGCCTCTTGCTTTTCTTCGGTGCCTGCGTAACTGAACGTTAACAGAATATCCAAATTGAGATCGGCAACCGCTTCATAATTCGGAACGTGCATGTTTACCATGTTGACGATATCCGTTCTTCCTTCTCCGAAGTAAAAGTCCTTCAGTTGGTAAGGAGCATTATCGACTGCAACAACCTTGTCTTTAACGTCCAATATGCACATCAGTTCGGTGTTGCTGTAATACTCGCTTCCGATTCTTTCGATGTCCAGTTTAATCTTCTTGGTGTTTCCGTCACCGTCAATAAGCCAGAGGAATTCTGCGGTTCTGTTGATTATTGCTTCAACCTGTTCCAAATCGTCTTCGTCAATGACACCGTCATTGTTTGCATCAGCCATGGCGGTAGGATCTCTTTCGCCGGCAATCATTTCTTCAAGAGCGGTCAAATCGTCCTCGTCTATTTTCCAATCTTCATTGGCGTTTCCGAAGACTTCCAATCCGGTGCTGGGAACGTATCCTCTGTCCGGGTTGTTATTCAGATTCAATAACAGAACACCGGCCGCACCGGATACAATAAGTATCGCTACAACAGCGATGACAGAGTATCTTTTATTCATTGAAGGTGCAATAAAGTTGAAGATATTTAATACTAATTCAATGATTAGTAACACAGTATACACTGTTAAAATAAATTCATAATATGAATAACATAGAAAATAATTATTAATATGCAACAGCTTATTACTGATCAATGGGGCTACTCACCGAAGGAATAACTTTTTCGTACGGATCGTCTTGCGTACTGAAAGGTATCGGATTTGAGTTGAAGCCCGGTGAAATTCTCGGAATTATAGGGCCGAACGGATCCGGTAAAACAACTTTAATAAAATGCATCAACAGAATACTCGAACCTTCCCAGGGAACAATAACATTTGATGCTCAGGATATACTTTCAATGAAGATTCGCGACGTAGCCCGTATAATGGGGTATGTTCCTCAAGCATCCCTTGACAGTCTTGCCTCCCCTACGGTATTTGAAGTTGTGATGATGGGCAGAATGCCTTATTCCACATGGCAGTCTTCCGATAAGGACCGTAATGTTTCATGGAAAGCTCTTGATGATGTCGATATGAGGGAGTTCGCAACCGTTCCGTTCAGAAATCTGAGCAGCGGTCAGATGCAAAGAGTTCTGATGGCAAGGGCACTCGCACAAGAAGCCAAAATACTTCTCTTGGATGAACCTACCAGCAACCTCGATTTAAAATTCCAAAGGGAGATCATGGAAGTGATTTCCGAACTTGTCAAAACCAAGGGAGTAAGCGCTTGTATGATTTTGCACGACATGGATGCCGTTATGAAATATTGCGACAAAGCCGTGATTCTGAACGACGGAGTTGTTACAGCCGCAGGAGATGTGGAAAAAGTTCTGACTGCAGAAAACATTCGAGATACTTTTGATGTCGAAGTTGTTATAGACCACAGCTACGGAAGACCTCATGTTGTGGTCTTGTGATAAAACCGGTTATTGTTTCCTCCCTTTGTATAATTCATCTATACTCATTAAAGCCACATCTTCTTTCTTAGCGCATTCTGTAAGGTTATCTTCAAATCCGGACGACGAGAACAGAATGTAATTCCGTTTTGCATATCCCTTTACAAAGGATGCCGTTCTTTTCAAATCGTCTAAATCTTTCATGCTCATCGGAGAGGATTTGAATTTACAACTGCCAAACAACACGTTGGATGTGGTATCGATTCCGTCTATCGCAACGATATCAATCTCGGTATCGGTTTTCATCTCAGGATCGGACCCCCACCATTTGCCTACAGTACGGTATTCGGTGTTTGTCATCACATATTGTTTACAAATTTCTTCGAATTGTTTACCCATAAATCCCGGAAGCATTTCTTCAACCTTTTCATACGCACTCTCGGGATCATATGTCTGTATGTACGGTAGAACTCTTTCCAACACACCATATCTGAATCTGAAAAGACCGTCATTCAATTCATAAACAGCCTTTCTGCGCGAATTGGACATCGGAACTTCTCTCCTTATGATACCTACGGACATCAATTGCGATATGCTGTTAGAACAAGTCCCCTTCTCTATTCCGGTGGCTTCGGATATATCTTTGATTTGAGTTTTTCCATTGGCCAATGCAGAAATTATGGACCTGGGTATGGACGGATTCGGAAATTCCTGCCGTATCAGATTTGTTGATTCTTCCAACAGACCGGATGAAGGCAGAAGGAAATTTTCTATAACTGATTCTTTAAACGTATTGTATTGCGAAAGCCATTTTAAATAAAGGGGAACTCCGCCGGATATGGCAAAATAAGTGGCACATTCGATACTATCGACTTTTGGAAAGAATTCGCAGGATCGTATGTAATTCAGAGGATTTAACTTAATTTGACGACTGAACCGACCGAAAAGAGGCATTTGTTTTCCGTTGAGCAGGTCATGCATCATCCTTATTGATGACCCGCATAAAATTACGGTTAAATCCAACTCAGAAAAGTCGTGATCCATGTACTTTTGAAATAAAGACGGAAAATACGGAGCCGCATTGACTAAAAAAGGAAACTCATCTATTACCAATACAACCCTTTCTTCCTCACAGATCTTTACTGTGATGTCTAACGCATCTTTAAAACTGTCCAATTCTCCAAAAAAGGTATCGGGGAATGTTAATTGCAGTGATGCCGAATAATTTTGCAGGTTAATCTTTTCACTAACTTCATTGCCTGTAAAAAATATATTTTTCTTTTCCTTGCAGAACTCTGTTAATAGGGATGTTTTTCCGACTCTTCTTCTTCCGTATATGGCGATACTTTTCAGTCCTTCTCTGTTATACAACTTCTCTAATTCGCTCAGTTCTTGCTCTCGCCCTACGAACATACAGCGTCTATATCTCCTTTGTAATATTAGAACATTTGTAAAGTTTTCTAATAAAAAACTTCTATTAAAAAACTTTCAGTAAAAAATATATATAAAAAATTAAGCACCGTTTTATATCAAACAAGAGTGATACAGGCAATGAATCTCAGGATTATGTCTATGAGATTTATATACAAATACGGATTCCCATAAACAACGTTAAGCTTATACCATAGTAGGGAAAAGTGATGTTGAAACGCAACCACGTCTTAATGATGACACTTGCCATTTCAGTAATGCTGATGGCTCCTTTAGCTTACGGTATGGCAACAGTTGTCATTAACGATAATCCTGTTGGGCTATACGAATGCCCCAACGGTGGCTTGGTTATGGGAAATGTGGAAGGAGAGGCTGGTGTAATCATAACTCAGGATACAATTGGAGGGCATCCTGCATTTCGCTTCCATCACAGGGATAAAGATAACAACCTGATTCCGTGGACGTGGGGGGCCGATCGTACAGTAAACTTCCAGGTTACGGTACCTCATGGAACCAAATTTGTTTTGTATGCGTATATCAACAAAGGTGGAGTCGCTGTTACAACCGATATCATTATCGATATTAATATAAACGGACGTGATTTTTCAGTACACGTTACTGCCAGCGGGACGCTTGGAACCAATAGGGGTTATTACTCCGTAGTCCCCACTGAGGATGGTCCGGTGATGCAAAAAATCGAGTATGGTGCATTAACACCGGATGATTTTATGGTTTGTAATCTAGATGGAGCCCTACTGAATATTTCCGGAGAAAGGGCGGGAACCACGGCTGCCAAAATTGAATTCGCCATAGTATATTTATGACTGTTTAAACGGAAATGTCTATATTTATTTCGTCGTTTAATAGATGAAGTTAAACGTAAGTATATATACTAAAAGTTTAACTATAGTTGTATATAGGACTTTAAATTACTGTATTTTAACAATTTTTCATGAGGGAGAAATGAGAAAAAAGGTATTAATTCCGTTTGCTACGATAGCAATCATTGCTTTAATGACGGTTCCACTGGCATTCGGATCCGTCGGTAGTGTGACCGTGGCAAATAATGAAATCATAGTTACCGAGATTGCCAACGCAGGCATTCTGTCTCCCGACAAGACTATAAAACAAACCACTCACAACGGCCATATTGCTTACAGGGTCGAGTACAACAGCTTATTTGGAAACGGAAATGCCGACGGTAACGCCATCGGCTTGGGTACATCAGAGTTTCAAATATTGGTTCCGGGTAATGTATATCTATGTATCATGGCTCAAACAGCCGGACACTTTTTTGGACGCTCTTCTCTTACAATGGAGATACAGGGGACCGATTTCACCGCTGATGCTCCGCAAGGGACATTCTATTTTTCAACTGAAAACAGTATCGGAAACGTAATGACTCCTATGTCAAACTTGGACGATGTTGTGTTCATGATGTTTGAAGAAGACACTTTAATCGATTGTATAGGTCACAGAGAAGGGGTTCAGTGTCCCATGAAAATACATTTGATATTTTTATGATTTGTATATGACCCAGTCTATACCGAGTTCGTGAATTCATTAATGGATTTTTTGGCAACCAGAATCTATTCATTATATATTTTTAAAATGATTGCAGTCTTATGAGATGTGTTTTAAGGAGTTCTTAACAGCCATCATGTAAAAATTGTAGTTGCAATATAATAATTACGAATGTACACACCTCTATAATCAATTGATGATTAATCGGCGGCTCTTAAAATCATTGAGGAAAGTATCTGTTTAAAGTCTGTAACTTTAATAACAGGTGCCTGACAGGTTGGTAAAACAACATTATGTAAACACATAGCGAAAAAGTATGATTTCAGCTATGTTCCTTTAATTGACAGGTCCGAACGAGTCATGGCCAATAAAGATCCGGATATGTTCCTTAGTATCCATAAATCTCCTTTAATTATCGACGAGGTCCAATATGCACCAGGATTGTTGGATTCAATAGAAGCTGTTGTCGATAAAGAAAAATACGATACCGGCCGCAATGAAGGAATGTATATACTTGCAGGCAGCCAGGTGTACAATTTCATGGACGATGTAACCCAATCGATGGCCGGTCGGATATCAATAATAGAAATGTCGCCTTTAAGTTTAAATGAGATTTTAAAATCATACATAAACAACTCTGAAGAAGCAGGATTCTTCCATTATCGCGATTCTCAGATGAATGAAATAGATCTAATCCTTTTGAGAGTCGGTAAACTAACTCTAGTCGAATGGAAATCCGGAATTACGTACGATTCTTCCGACATCAAAGCGTTTGATAGATTAGAGAAATCCGATTACAAAGTAGGGCCGTTTTGTCTGATTTGTCTTACTGAAAACGCTTATCCTATACGAGATGGGGTTTATGCTCTCCCTATAACATCGATAAGACTAACTATTTAGGAACTGAAACACAATCATGTAAAATATTATTAAAATAAACGCATCTTTAAGGAGAAGGGTATGATGGGTAACAGTCTCTGAAACATCTATCGCTTTAATATCCTCTAGAAAGTAATTATTTTTTTTAGAATTGATAATAACAAAGTTTTTATTAAAAAACATGCTGGATAAAAACAGTGAAGATTCAAATCATATCCACCATAGAAGAAAATATTAAATTTCTTGAAATTGAAGGTTACTCTGTAATTTCAGATTTTGACCAGGATTCTCCTGACGCGTTCGACATCAACATAATTGACGTGTTTGAATATGTTAATTTTGATTTTGCTGATGATTTTATTGGCGAAGCAATGGACAACATGTTTGACATGCTACTCTATAGCAAAGAAACGAAGATTCTGTTTGTTTTGCCAAGATATGATGCAGAAACTGTATACCGGAACGAGACTATATACGATTCTGATAGTTTTAGAACATCAATTCATAGGATATTTAGGGACACATGTGATTTTAAATATGAAAACACAAAAACAACAATCAATAACTTAACTTATCAGGCCTCACATTATAATTTTCACAACCTCCCTCACCGCTCCTCTTACGCTTCTTCCGTCGTGTCTTCTGATATCGGTAATAAAACAACTATGTGGCCAGTTGCAAAAAATATATTATTTACAACTCTACAAATTTTTGAATCCGCTCATCATTTTGAGACAATGCTACAATACATGCTTCCAGATTTAAAGGAATCAAAGCCAGACTGGATACAAGACATCTCAATTCTAAATGACTTGGATTTAAATCACACTATTGAGAAAGAGCAGGACGTTATATCTAATGCAAATATAGAAATCAACAAATGCAAGGAAGAGCTGAACATTAATCATAGATATAAATCTATTTTATATACGAGCGGTGTCGAATTAGAAGACGTCGTAATTGATATCTTGTCCGAACTGTTCAATTATGATAGAAGGAAATTTAGTAACGACAAGAAAGAGGACTTCAGAATAGTATTAGAGGATGTTGTATACATTGTTGAAATTAAAGGTATAGGCTCCAATTTAAAAAGTGAAAATGTCAGTCAAATAGAAGTCCACTGTAGCGGATGCATAGACGATATGGAAGAGTCCGGTACTATCAAAACAGTTAAAGGTTTGTTGATTGTAAACACCGAGAGGAATAAACGCCCTGAGGACAGGACTCCCATAAACGATACTCAAATAGACCTGGCTAAACGCTACGGTATACTAATCATAACTACTGTTGATTTGTTAAAATTAT
>JBAYZW010000046.1:0-7052 GCA_041672305.1 Bacilli bacterium | reverse complement strand
AGCCGAAACAGAATCATCCAAGATCATAATAGGGGCATTCTTTGCGAATGCTCGAGCGATCGAAATACGTTGTTTTTGACCGCCGGAAAGTGTCACGCCACGCTCACCACTCACTGTTTCATATTTATTTTCAAAATTTTGAATATCATCATCAACATCAGCAAATTTAGCCGCTTCACTCACTAAAAGATCATCCATATTAATATCACTAAAAGAAATATTGTGAGTAATAGTGTCGCTAAAGAGGAAGTTATCCTGTGGGACATAGGCAATCGCGTTTCTCACGGAATTAATATCGCAAGCCATCACATCATGTCCGTCGATAAAAACCGTTCCTTCTTTCACGTTATAGAGGCGCAAAAGAATATTCATGATTGTCGATTTGCCACAGCCAATTTTGCCGACAATGCCAATCTTTTCACCAGCTTTGATATCAAGATTTATATCATCTAATGAAAGTTTATCTTCATGAGGATAAGCAAAAGAAAAATCTTTAAATGCCACTTCGCCTTTAACATCTTGCAAAACATAGGCATTCTGCGGATTTTGAATATCTTCAGGTTGCTCTAAGAAATTAGTGATACGCTTAAAAGACGCCTTAGCTCGTGAACGCATGCTCACCACTTGCCCAAGAGCGATGAGAGGCCAAATTAAAATATCAAAATAACCGATGAATTCAACAAATTGCCCAGTCGTTTTCATTGCGACAACAGAGCCAAACAATCGCAAGGTTTCACCCGTCACTGCTAGATAGACAAACCATCCTCCAAAGCAGAGAATTAAAGTTAAAATAACCATAATAATCAATTCTAAGATAACATCAAACGCCATATAGAGTTTTCCAAAAGAAATATTGACATCACGGTTCTTTTTAGCCACTTTCGAAAAAGCCCATAATTGTTGATTTTCTTTAACAAAAGCCTTAATGACACGAATGCCAGTAAAACTTTCTTGTGAATAATTATAAAGTTCATCAAAAGCCTTTTGACGTTGGGTCCATTTGGCGCCGACCATTTTTTCAACAATGGCACCCCAAAAAATAATCAAGACCATAGGAATTAAACCAATTAAAGTCAATTGCCAACACGAAATAAACATGAAAATAAGAGCAAAGACAGAAAGGAAAACGGCGTCGATAAGCATAATTGTTCCCCAGCCGAGAAATTCTTCAATAGTTTCCAAATCCGAAGTGAACCACGCCATAACTGTTCCGACCGAATTATCATGATAATAAGAAATAGATAATTTTTCGCCTTTTAAAAACATCTCATGTCGAATGGCGGCCTCGATTTTTTGCGAAGCCATAAAAATAGTGAATCGCCAAATAATACGACCGGCAAACATGCCAACCGCAATCGCCAATATCCAATAACAACAAGTTAAGATATATCGCTTGTTTTCCGCGCTTAATGTTCCAAGGTTTAAAGTATCGACAATGTAACCGATTTGTGCTGGGATAAAAACTTGAATTAAATCCACGCCAATAAGCGCGATAATACCAATGATGTATAACCACGCATAACGACGATAATACTTTGCTAAATACTTATTCCAGAGCATAAAAAGAAATGTTAATAAATTAACATCTAAAGTATTCTACCACTAAATATTTAATAAACGATATAAAAAAAACCAATTGCTGGTTTTCTTTAAATTAATTATTTATTGTCCGCTCAGTCAGAGGGTGTCTCTATCAGAGTGTAAACAACAATTTTAGTTAAGATAGCTCTCTGTCCATAGACATCCAAAAGAAGATGATCAGCGGCTTCGGCTAATTGATAGGAACACTTTGTTTCTGCAATAGTTGAAATTGAAGAAAAATCAGTATCTAAGCGGACATATTTTGAATCATTCACAGAAACGGCAACGGGAGTATCAATAGAATCAACTGTTTCACTTTCACTATAAATAACAGCGCTTCGAGGTTGAGCGTAAACTTCCACCATTGAAACGCTAAAGGAAGGATTAAAACTAATATCCAAAACACCATCAAGAGAAGAATTTAGGTGTCCAACTTTTAGTCCTCCAACCCCTTCAGCAACATAATTAGCGGTAGTAACAGTATTAAATACTCCATCAGGATCGTTCATTAAAGCGAGAATTTGATTGCTATTTTCAGCAGAAATATCGGCCCCTTGTTCTGTCGCATCAGCAGAGATTGTAATTGTATGAGCGGTATAATCATCGGTAACTAATAGATCGCCATAGTCATCATAATATTGAATTGTTTCGTCCTCGATCGTTCCCCCATTACTAAGTCCTTCGTCATGTTGATCATTTGAAAAAGAAATCGTACAACTAGTCAATAAAAAGAAAAGAGAAATGAGAGAAACAAAATAAATTTTTTTCGACATATAGATATTATATCAAATCCCTATTCTAGATATTAGAACTTTCCTTAATTTTTGCAATCAGGAATTCAATATTTCGGTTCCCACGATATTGGTTAATGCGTAAATTACCAATCATATCGACAAATTGATATTTACTCAAACTATCACGAGAAATATTAAAACCCGTTAATCGCACATTTTGTCCAATTTGGGTGATGAGGTGATGACCATCGCGAGAGAAAAAGAGCGATGAGACACTGATTCTCTTCAAAGAGAAAAGAGGAGATGACCAGCCTTCTCCAAAAGGAGAAAAAGTTTGAATGAGACGATAATTCTCTTCGTTGATTTCCGTAAGTCGCAAATCAATAACTTCGCGAATAACGGGTTGAAGAGGAGTGGATCGAACCAAGTGTAAAAAATCCTGGCGAAAAGATTGATAATCAGAAACTTTTAATGTGCAACCACCTGCTAAGGCATGACCGCCAAAAGAGAGAAGATATTTTTGTAGTTTCTTAAATGTTTCGACAACATTAAAGCCTTCAGGGGCTCGGCAACTGCCTTTTAAAATATCACCACTTTTGTCGTAAGTCAGAACAAGGGTTGGCTTTTGATATTTGGAACATAGTTGATTAGCAATGAGGCCTAAGAGACCCTCTTTAGCCTCACTGATAAAGACAATGGCCTCCTCCTTGACAGCGGAAAGATTCTCTAAAGATTCACTCGCTGTTTTGGAAGCTATTTTTCTCTTTTCATTAACATCAAAAATCCACGAAGCGTAGTTTAAGAGTTTATCAGTTTCTTTATCGGTGAAATATGAGACCAAACGATTGATATCAGAGCCATCAATCAATCGGCCAATTGCATTAATCTTCGGCGCTATTTTAAGACCAATCGTTACTTCATTGAATGGCTCATTTTCTTTTAAAACATCAAGAGCTGGAAATTCACCTTCACGATATTGTGAAATAACTAAACGCAATAAATTACGATTATAATCTAAAAGTGGCATAATATCAGAAATCAATGAAATAGCTGCTAATGTCGCTAAATACTTATCGTAACGGCCAAGAAAAGCCATGGAAAACATAAAAGCTGTAAAGGCTCCACTAGAAGGAATTTTGCCAAAATGAGAAAGAATCGGATGAATTATATAATCAGCATTTGGCAGCTCATCCTGAGCCTGATGATGATCGATAATCAAAACATGAACCCCATTTTTCTTTAATAATTCAATTGGTTCAAAAGCAGTGATACCATTATCGACAGTAATGACTAATTTAATGCCATTTTTAATGGCTTCCTGAGCTTTTTTGAGGGTTAATCCATACCCATCTTCATATCGATTAGGTAAGTAAGAAGAAACTTCATAGTTCTGATATTGAAACATCTTCACTAAAATGGACGTTCCCATCACTCCATCAGCGTCATAATCACCATAGATAAATATCTTGCCGTTTTCTTTCATAACGGCTTGAATTAAAGCTAGGGCTTCATCGATATGATCAAATCGATGTCCGAGAGCAAAAGTATCCTCAGTGACAGGGGCGATAAGTTGACGATATTCGTCCTCACTGATGTGATAATAATTTAATAATCGGTAAAATAAATTGCTATTCATAGTAATAAAAGGCTACCCAGATGGTAGCCATTAATTTTAATCGTTAATGCCAATAAAGATCGCTTCCTCAGGCTCAGCTGATTTGTTTTGATGATGAGGTTTAACCATCTTTTTGCTTTTGCGAGGTTTTCTCTCAATGTGGAGAGGCTTAAATAATTTATAAAAGAAAGAAGCAATCGGAGCAAAAAGAACCGTCACAATCCAGGCTGAGAAAATAATGCCCACAAAAAGCAGAGCAAAAACCCATGTTGCCTCTTTGGGACCAAAGCCGAAGAAACCAAGAGCGATCCAACCAGCAAAGATAGCAACAGCGTTGAGACAAGTAAAGGCTAAAGAAGTTCCTCTAATGGCTAAAGCGCGTCGATTTTCAATGGAATTATCATGCATTTTATCTTCAAGGATCAGTTCTCTTTCTCGATTCATAATCAAAACAGAAATCATCATCGCAAACATGGCGACGACAGGAACAGAGGCTAAAACAAGAGAAGAAACAGCGATACGAGCGATTGAGAAAATACCAATAATTACTCCGCTAGCAGCCGTTGTAACAACGAGAGAAGCTAAGCCACGTGACAAGCGATAACGGAGCATAAAATATAAACCAAGCACAGCGATAGAGACACCAATAGCAAGACCAACCGCACTAAAATCAATATAGGATGTTTCATATCCCTGAATAGATTTCAAATTAATAGTCGTTTTAGTTGTGTCAAAATCAAGAGCTGAAACAGCATCAACTAAATTATCATTCAATGATTGACCATCAGCAATTTGAACAATCGTTCCATCATCATATAAGCCAAGTGTATCAGTTGATAAGACGAGATCTAAACGAGCCACATAATAATAATGGGTAATGGTTTGTTCATCAACAACTTCCGAAACAGAATCAGGAATATACAGATTTGAAAGATGGCTATCTGCTGTTTGACCACCCTCTCCATCAGTGACATACAAAGGTGTTGAAGAAATAGTATATCCACCATTTCCATCTGATTCATATAAATATATATGAGAGAGAATTTCATAAATAGTGTTTTCATCAAAACTCGACGTTTCAGTAGAACTATCTGTTTGCGTTTCAAAATAAATCTCGGAAGAAGGTGAAACGCGACTATTTACAAAAGCATTATTGTTATTAAGAGCTGCGAAAGTGATCGAGCCACCAAGAGAAACGACAAATAAAACAGCGGTAATAATTCCCACTAATTTGTGTTTCTTAGTTAAATCTTTTTCGGCATAAGCCCCAAAATAATTTTGTTTTTCTTCTTTGATAAGATTGGGAACACGAGCGCTATTAATGCCAAACATCTCATAGTTGCCAGTGAGATTAGTAGCATTGGTAGCGAGCCACATCATCCCTTTTAAACCTAAAGTGTTTAATAAGAGTGAGAATAATCCACCGATAACAGTAATGGCACCAAAAGCGCGGAACATAGCCCCACCGAAGATATAAGCAAAGACACCAAAGATAATTAAAATAACATTGACATCAATAATAGGAAGAAGCGAACGTTTTGAGGCTTCGGTATTAGCTTTTTTCAAACTTCGTCCACGATAGGCTTCACTTTTTAGTTTCGCCATATATATCGCCCCACTAATTAAAGAAGCGACGGCAACGGCGATGACACCTAAAAGACCAACAATGCTAAATTCAGCGGAAAACCAAATTGTCGTTAATAATCCGAGATAAGCAGAAGAAATTGTAATAGCGCTAATAGCAACAGCGCCAAGACGATAGAAAATAACAAGAATAAGTGCTAAGAAAACGATGACACAAATTGTCGCTGAAAGGGTTGATGTAACAGCGAGTCGATCATAGTTAATTAATGGTTCCAATGAAGCATCAATTCTTTGATCAAACATGAATTGAACTTTATAGTTTAGTTCACCAGCATTGATCAGATTAATAAAGAAACGGGCATTATTATAGGCCACTTTCTTTTCATCAACGGAAGCTGAACCGTCATTATTAGTGTCAAGATTGATTAAACTATAGAGGCGATTAGCCGCATCATCATCATAATATTGTTTGTCGGCATCAGAAGAAACTTCAAATTTCATCAAAAGACGACTGTTGTATTCATTATCTTTATCAGTCGCGGCTTCAAAAGTGCACTTTCCCTCTTCATAATCATACCAAAGGTAAAGATAATATTTATAGGTTGATTCTTCACTTTCGCTATTAGAAGATTCTTCAGCATATGTACGATCTTCTTCATCCATATCATCACGAGCAATTTGCAAGAGTTCATCGACAGGAGTCGTATTGACAGGAAGTAAAATAGCGGGATAACCATTATAAGTATCAATAGAGGCTTTCTTGCTGTTGAGGAGGAACTCATCAGCGGTTAAAGACTCATCACCATAGGTTAAGCCAAGATTTCCATTAAAAGTTAAATAGGTGGAAATGTTATTATAGTCGGAAGCTGTTTTCTCTGAGAGGCGAACTTTAACAGTATCATATCCCACAGTATAGACTTCATAGGATGTGACTTTAGCGGTGTTCAATCTTGCTTTCATTGTTTCAGCGATATCATCGACCGCAACGCTGTCTTCGAATTCAATTTCTTCGTCATCTTTATTCGAGACGCGGAAAGTGATTTCTTTTCCGTTATCGAATTGATTATTTGAGTTTACTTTAGTGATTTCTCCAACAAATGTTGTTCCCACTAATACTAGGGCGGTAAAAGCCAATACAATATAGGCCCAAATTCTGCGCATAATATTTCCTCCTGTGTGATAGCCAAGCGCTCACGCGTCTATGTAATAACATACAACAACCAAGCGTCGTATGCAATATTTATTTGCGCGCATAACGCTACGCGAAACGAAGCCTTATTTGGCTCATTCAAACTCTCCTAAAGTAAACTTTCTTGATGTTTGATTTTCAGGTGTTCATAAGCCTTTTTATTGGCAACGCGACCTCGTGGTGTTCTCTCAATCATGCCAATTTGTAAGAGATATGGTTCATAAACATCTTCCAAATTAGGAATTTCTTCGCCGATAGCGTTTGCTAAGGTTTCAAGTCCAACTGGTCCACCATTAAAACGATGAATAAGAGTTTCTAAATAGCGAACATCGACATCGTCAAGTCCGAT
>JBAYZW010000045.1:0-7068 GCA_041672305.1 Bacilli bacterium | reverse complement strand
GTGAGGCGACTGGCAGTGATGAAATCATGATGGCTCTTGACAATGGAGCTAAACGAATTGGACATGGCGTTCATCTTTCTTTAGATGATGAAACTATTTCTCGTGTGATAAAAAGTGATGTGTGCTTTGAATTTTGTCCAACGAGTAATCTTCAGACAAAATCTCTTAAAACTTATCAAGAAGTGCCATTATGTCAGTTTATGAGTCAAGGTATTCCCGTTACTATCAACAGCGATAATATGACTGTTTCTCATACAGATGCGATTAAAGAAATGAAAATTATGGTTAAAACTTTTAATTTAACAAGAGAGGAAGTTTACCAATTGTTATTAAATTCAGTTAAATACGCTTTTATTCCCCGCTATCAAAAGCATCGCTTATTGAAGCGAATGAATAAAAATTTTGATAACTATTATAAAATAATAATTAGTGAGTAATAAAAAACGAGCAGTTAATTCTGCTCGTTATTTTTTATAAAGCGTAAGTATTTAAGAAAGCTTCCATTAACGGATTATGATAAACACTCGCAGCATCCTTATTCCAATAGCCAATGGTATTATTGATATCTAATGGGGCATTCACATTCTCTTGGTTAATAATTAGTCCTTCTAATACAGTTGTTTCTACTCCATCCAAATAGTGGAGATTTGCCACTCGATCATTGGTAAAGAATGTCGATGTAACTCTCCATACTCCGTTTTCTAGTGTGAGACTATCGTTAAAATAGACATCAGCGTCAATTAAAGTGCCGTTTTCCCAATATTGAGTAGTGGGAACAAAACCACGATCATAACCATAGGTTTCGTTGCCAGCCACAGACATTTGATGTTCTCTTAAGAAAGTGACATATTCTTCATTGGAAGTGCTGAAATTAGCAAATGGTGAATCGCTAGTGGGATCGTAACCAGTTAATGCACCAATATCAATAATATACATTTTTAAGGTGAAATCATGATTATTAGTATAGGGGAATAATACTTGGGGAGCACAATAGGTACAATCAGGGCAGAAATCCCACATATAATGGACTAAAACCTTGTCATCATTTTCAATGGCGTCATCTAGAATATCTTGATCGACGAAATAGTAATTAGGGTTGAGAACATATTCATCAATCTTCTCCTTAAAGGGATTGTATTTAGAAAAGAATGTATCCTGACTATTGTAGAAGAATTCTTTTTTCGCTTTTCCATCCTTAACAAGAACTAAAGAAGGAGAAGTACCAGTCATGCGTGTAATCCCCCAATCATTGAGGCGCTCTTCGTTTGAGGAATTAAATAAATCATTGCTTATTTTATAAACAATAACGTGTTCTTCATAAATATATTGTTTCAAAACTGGTTCAAAACTGCTATCCCAGCAACCACAAACACTATCCTTCAAATAAGTTGCTAAAAGGAAATTTTCTCCCTTTTCGCTTCCGATCATTTTTTCCTGCAATTCCGAAAAAGAATCTAAGGCAGTTAAGTCAGATTGAATATAGCTTCCGTATGTAAGACGAACTTTATCTTTCAAAGAGCAAGAAGACAAAGATCCTGTTAAGAGACATAGCAATGGTAATAGCCAGAGAGTTTTTTTCATATTAAGCCCACCTTTTCGCTCTTCATTATAAAGAATAAATATTCTTTGTTCAATTAATATTAAATCTGAATATTTTCGTTAATTTTTTTGGTGATTTTTTTCTCGATTTTCTTCAGCGAAAAAATGAAGGTTTTTTTGCGTGTTTTTTTTCATAATTTAAATTTGAAATAAAGTCAGAATATATCTGATTAAAATTCAATTTATTACTATTGAAAAAATGATTTGAAAAAAAGGGGGTAAAAAATTATGTTGTTTTATGATAAAAATTCTTATATATTTTTTTGCGAAATATTATTGCAATATCTTCATCATTTTATAACGAAAGGTTGGGGGGTTAATATGGAGAAAGAAAACTGTATTATCTCGCTTCAAGGTGTGAGCAAAGTTTTCGACGGTGTAACAGTTGTTGATGACATAAACCTTGACATTACGAAAGGTGAATTTGTTACCTTTCTTGGTCCATCTGGATGTGGCAAAACCACAACGCTGAGAATGATTGCGGGTTTTGAAACTCCAACGACAGGGACAATTTTATTAAACGGTAAGGATGTAACGAAAATTCCGCCTTATAAGAGACCAATTAATACAGTTTTTCAAAGGTATGCTCTCTTTCCTTACTATGATGTTTATGACAATATCGCTTTTGGATTAAAAATTAAGAAAATTCCTTATGAAGTGATTGATCGCAAAGGAAATAAGAAAACTAAATACCGCCATTTAACAAATAAAGAAATCGATGAGAAAGTCAGTCAGGCCTTACGAATTGTAGACCTAGAAGAACTTGAGAATCGTGATATATCCACTCTTTCGGGTGGCCAACAACAACGCGTGGCGATTGCACGTGCTATTGTAAATGGCCCAGAAATTCTATTATTAGATGAACCTCTTGGTGCTCTTGATTTAAAAATGCGCAAGGAAATGCAACTTGAATTAAAAGAAATGCATAAAAAATTAGGTATCACCTTTATTTATGTTACTCACGATCAAGAAGAAGCTTTGACCATGAGCGATACAATTGTGGTCATGAAATCTGGAGAGATTCAACAGATTGGCACACCGATGTCTATCTATAATGAACCGATTAATGCCTACGTGGCAAATTTTATTGGTGAATCAAATATTTACAATGCTACGATGGTGGGGAAACTCAAAGTTCGCTTTCTCAATCACATTTTTGATTGTGTTGATGATTTTGAACTCAATGAAAAAGTTGATGTTGTTGTGCGTCCTGAAGATGTCAATATTTCGCGAATTAATAAAAAGCAAGAAGTTAGCAATGATGTGCTTGTGGGCGTAATTGATAATAAGATTTTTAAAGGCGTTCATTTTGAATATGTCGTCATGGTGGGCAAAAGCGAAGTCCTTGTTCAAACAACTAAGAATCATGAATTAGGCGAAAAAGTTCAGCTCAGTGTTGATCCTGAAAATATTCAAATTATGAAAAAGGTTGTGACGAGCAATACTTATCCTGAAGCCTGGATTAATAATAAAAACCAATTGGTCATTAGCGATTCTATTCTCGATGTCGATTTGACCTTCTTAATTAAAGGTTCACACATCGATGAGGATGGTTATTTAGTTTCTCCTGAGGGCAGAAAATATGATTTGAATGATGCTGATGTTATTGCTGAAATTCCTCTTAGTGGAATCGAAATTCTAGATGGTTATGATAATGGCAATGTCAATGGTGTTGTGGCCTCAACAATCTATAAGGGTGATCACTATCAAATTATGGTGAGAACCGAGCAAGAGGAAGACTTTATATTAGAGAGCGCATACACTTGGAATGTCGACGACGCTGTCTCATTAGTGATTCCAAAGAATTTAATCAAAATTCATGTGAAAGGGGATATTTCAAAATATGTCCTCCAAGACTAACGAGAAAATTAAGCGACCTCATGTTATTTTCTTTCAAAGAAAAGTTTTGAGCATCCCTTATGTTTTGTTTCTGATTCTCTTTATTATCGTTCCGATTCTTATCATTGTTTTATATGCCTTTACTGACGAAAACATGAATCTCTCTTTTGATGCGATGGTGAGCTTTTTTACAACACCATCAAAACTCAATGTTTTATGGGTCTCTTTATTCGTCGCTCTTCAAACTACTTTGATTTGTTTAGTTATCGGTTATCCATTGGCGTATTTTTTAGCTGATAAAAAGATTAATAAAAACGCTGTGCTAATTACATTATTTATCGCTCCAATGTGGATCAACTTTGTTTTGAGAACATGGGCGACTCGCGATCTTTTGAGTTGGATGAATATCAGCGGTGGTAACTATCCATATCTTGCGACACTAATTGGCATGGTGCAAAACTATTTGCCTTTTGTCATCTTGCCATTATATACAACCTTTTTAAAACTTGATAAATCTCAAATTGAAGCGGCGGCTGATTTAGGAGCGAATCGTCGACAAGTTTTTACCAAAAGTGTTTTACCTCAGTCCGTTCCTGGTGTTGTCTCTGCCTGTATGATGACTTTTATGCCAACGATGTCGAGCTATGTTATTAGCGATGTGTTTTCCGAAGGTAAAATCACTTTATTTGGTAATTTTATCAATCTCGAATTTAATAATAAGTTATGGAATGATGGCAGCTTTATGGCCCTTATTATGCTTATTATTATTGGTATTTCGATGTTTCTTACCCGAAATAATTCAAAAGAAAATGCGAGAGGAGCCAATCTATAATGAAAAAAAGTTTTCCTTGGCGAAAAGTTCTTGGTCAGTCATATATTTGGCTCGTCCTTTTGCTTATGTATCTTCCTGTTCTTCTCTTAGTTATTTATTCTTTTTCGACCAGCACCTTAATTGGTGGTAGATATATTTTCTCTTTTGATTTATATACAAAGTTATTTGCAAATAGCTCCATTATGATTGCTTTAGGTAATACCGTCCTTTTAGCTCTTATTTCCGCTCTTGTTTCAACTTTCTTAGGAACACTTGGCGCGATTGGTGTTTTTTATGCGAAAAGCAAATTTAAAAAAGCGATTAATTTTGCTACTCAAATCAATATTGTCAATGCAGAAATTGTTATTGCTTTCTCTTTAACAGTCATGTTTGTTTTTCTTGGCACCTATGTTTTTAAGGATGATATTTTTGGCTTCTGGACTCTTTTGATTGGACATGTCGCTTTAAGCGTTCCGTTTGTCTATATTTCTGTCCGCCCTAAACTTCAGCAAATGGATCCAGCTTTATACGAAGCCGCAATTGATTTAGGTGCTACTCCTCGACAAGCGCTATCAAAAATTACTATTCCTGAGATTGCTCCAGGCATCTTTAGTGGTTTTTTACTTGCCATTACTCTTTCTTTAGATGATTTCATTATTACAAGTTTTACTCGCGGAGCGGGGTTATTAAGTGGGGAAAGTGAAATTGAAACTCTTTCAACTTTCATCCAAGCCGCAATTAAGAAAAAGAACGTCCCACCTGAAATGCGAGCGTTGACAACTTTCATCTTTGTTCTTGTTATCGTTGTGGTCGTTGCTGTGTCTGTTTATCGTTCGCAACAGGCAAAGGCTAAAAAAATTAGAAAGGGGCGTGATTAGTATGAAAAAAATATTGATGTTTTCCTTAGTTGGAGCCACTCTTTTCTCTTTGGGGGCATCATTGACAAATAATGTGTCATTAACCATGAAAAAGACGATAAAAACGGCTTCCTCTATGGTTGATCATCGAGCTATTGATGTTGATGATAAAATCGTCTTAAGAGTTAAAAATATGGAAGATTATATCTATATGACCGATGACGATCCCGATGCTTTTATCCATCAATTTGAAGAATACGCTGACAGCGTTGGCTATCATGATGTTGATGTTGTTTATTCAACCACCGATACGAACGAGACCCTTTATAGTCAACTCTTAACGGGAAAATCTAATTATGATCTCATCTGTCCAAGTGAATATATGATTCAAAAGATGATTCGTGAGGATTTGATTGAAAAAATCGATACAAGTAACACGGATATTTTTCCAAATTATAATGCTTATGCTTCTCGTTATATCCGCAACCGTTTTGATTCTATTACGACAACTGATATTAATAACGACGAAGTAAATCTTGGTCAATATGCTGTCGGATATATGTGGGGTACTTTAGGGATTTTGTTTAATCCATATTACGCTAATTATAATCCTGGTCAAGCCATTGATGATGCTGCCTATTGGGATATGCTATGGAACGCTGATTATAACGGCACTATCTCAATTAAAGATAGTATGCGTGATACTTATGCCATGGCTGTTCTTGAAGTCTATAAAGATGAATTAACTGGATATCGTGAATCTTATGAAAGCGGTGCGATTAGCGCTTCTGAATATAACGCCTTGATTAGTGAAGTGTTTAATCGTTGTGATGCTGAAACAATTAAAGCGGTTGAAGCGAGTCTTGGCGATTTGCGAGGAAATATTTTTGGCCTCGAGGTCGATAGTGGGAAAAGCGATATTGTCTCTGGCAAAATTGGCATTAACTTTGCATGGAGTGGCGATGCTGTTTACTCAATGGATTTAGGCGAAGAAGAAGATGAAGAACTTTGCTATTCCATACCAATGCTAGGTTCTAACCTATGGTTTGACGCTTGGGTTATGCCAAAGCTTAAAGATGGTGAACGCTCCGAGTTGCAAACCGAAGTTGCTTATCTTTTCTTAGACTTCCTATCTACTCCTGAATACGCTCGTGAAAATATGGACTATACAGGCTATACCTCCTTTATTGGTGGGGATGATATTTGCGATTTAGTTCGTGATTGGTATGATATTCGCACAGATGAGTTATATGTTTGTTTAGATGAAGACGAGGAGACATATGCTAGCATTTATCGCCTTAATCCTAGCGATTCATCTGATTATGAGGCTTTAACCTATGATGACTTTTTAGTTGCTGATCATAATACAATCTATGATGATTATTCTCTTGTCTATTTTGAAGAAGACGAGGATGGAAATATTATTGACGATACTAATTATTCATATGTTTATCTCACCGATGAAGATGATATGCCGACAGATATTATTAAAACATATGGCGACATCACTATTGTCGACGCTCCTGATTCAGAACTTGATGATGTCAATTTGAACTACTTTTTTAATAATAATTTCGTCGATGATGAAACAAGTGATGCCCCTGAGTATCATTTTTACACTGATAGTTATTTCTATCGTTATGAAGATGAAGAAGGTGAAATCTATCAAAATATCGCTGTTGGACGGCAATTCTTCTGCCAGTATCCTGATCTTGAAACGATTACGCGATGCGCAGTGATGAAGGATTTTGGTCCTGATGCCAATGAGGCCGTTCTTGATATGTGGGAAAGATTTAAGAGCACTTCCTTACCAGTTTGGGCCACTATTCTCTTTGCGATTGAAATTACTCTTGGTGTGGGATTGGTGACTTATTTCTTCATTAATAAAAAAATCAATTATCGTCTCCGACAAAAACGAAAAGAATTAGATAGTCAAAATTAGTTTTTTCCTTCTTGATACAT
>JBAYZW010000044.1:0-7164 GCA_041672305.1 Bacilli bacterium | reverse complement strand
AAAAGCGATATACGAAGACCGGCCGATGTGGCAGCGGCGGCAGACTTCTTCTTGGGATAGGCCTCGTTCCAGGCGCAGGTTTCTAATCATGGTATGATATTTGGGGATCATAAGATTATAGTTAGTGTCCCCCACCCAAGAATATTGTAGCATCGCTAAGTCTTAAAGTCAAACTAGCGATGTTTATAATTTAGACATAAATAAAAGCCGGCAGAGGCCGGCTGAAATAAAATAGTATTGAATCAAGTATTTATTATAAGCAGCATTAAAAGCTCCTGGAATCGTATTTTTTAAATGTTCTTCGAATATATGTTATTAAAAAAATCGTGATAAAGCTAACAAACAAAATTGTAATGACTGATAAGTACCCAACATAACCATAGAGAACAGACAAAATGCTAAAATCGAAAATAATCAAAAACATAATCAAAAAAAGCCTGTTCAGTAATCGGGCAATTCGCGAAAATGGTGAATTCTCTGAAATAAACAATAGATAACGTAACCAGAAATTTTTTCCTAGCGTTAACTCGTTTTTATAGTCATAGACTAAGAATTGAAGGAAAGCTACAACTAGGAACAAAAATGATATTAATAAAGACAATTGAAAGAAATTATAAGACGTGATTCGATTGCTGTGAGTTAAATAAACATCATAATAAATGTTCGAGAAGATGTTTATTAACCAGCCCAATATTCCAGCAAGGGTAATACCAAGAACAGAGTCAAAACGTCTCCGATGTTCTAGCTTATCTATTTCTGTTTCGGCGACAAGGTATCTTCCCAGGTCATGTATGTTTTTTATTTTAGAAAATTCTTTTTTACGATTTGGAGTAACTAAGACTACAACCTTCCAGTCTTTTTTAATTGCAAACATTATTCCATTGCCATCCCTAATTGTAAAAACAATTTCATCATGTTTTTTGAATAATTTACTAATTCCAAGCTTAATTAAGTCCCAAGTAGCGCCAGATAGAATACAACCTCCAAGAGAGATTATAATCTGAGTAGAAAGACTTTCTGCTGATTTGCGACAATAATCACTATTAATATCACAATCTAGGCCAGAGAAGGCCGCTCGAACGCATGGTTCTATATCCTTGCTATCGCTGCTTATTGATATTACGATTCCGCTATTTATATCCATGTAATGAACCTAGACATTTTAATTAAATTTTTCCTCCCGAAATATCAAAAAATCTTTCAAAGAAATTAGTTAATTTAGTTAAAACGGTTTCACGTTTTTGCGTGTATGATCCGTCCTGAGAAAAACGTGATGGTTTATCAATGAAAACCTTAGTGATTGCCGTGCCAGTCGTGACGACATGGCCATCACGGAAGGCGTTCTTTATGAAAGCATAGGTGGCATCGCGATCAAGCCCTTCTTTTTCAATAATATGGTTGAGCTCTTCGGCTTTTTTCTGCTCAACAAATTTCTGCCAATCTTCATCAATAATGGAGTGAACGTCAAGCGAGGTGATAAATTGATTGATAAGGTCTTTCTTATTTCTAAGCTCAACACTGGAATCAATGGCCTTATTGATATCAATTAACAGTTCACGGTTTTTGGTGTGGTCTTCATGGTATTGTTTAACAAGGCTTAAAACATAATCAATATTTATTTCGACTTGTTTAATGAGCTCCATTTCAAAAACAATATCATCATTAACATTTTCCTTTTCATCTTCCGACCCCCTTCTAAAATCGTTGTAAATATCAATATACAGGCTATGATAATCCTGAACATCGCGGTCGGTTAATATTTCGTTGCCAACAAATTCATCAAAAGTTACCAGAATATTGCGCAGGCGCAAGATGGAGCCATATAGCTTAATGAAATCTTTCTGTCGTTGTTCGCCGACTATTAGTTGGCCGACCGGAAATTTTTCTAAAAGCTCTTGAACAAGGCTTTCATAACCGCGAATCTCTTTATCGCCATCTTTATAGCCGTGATAATAGTCGGCATAGGCTTTCAAGAGAACAATGCCGCAGGCTTTTTTGTCACCGAAAAGAGCGATGGCCTCATTTGTGGCTTTCTCTAAGTTCCTAAAACAAACAATATTACCAAAGGTCTTAATGCTATTTAAAATGCGATTAGTTCGAGAATAGGCCTGGAGTAAGCCATGCAAGCGTAAATTCTTATCTACCCAAAGAGTATTGAGCGTGGTTGCATCAAATCCAGTCAAGAACATATTAACCACGATAAGAATATCTATTTCCCTATTTTTGACGCGTTGGCTAACATCCTTATAATAATTTTGAAACTTATCGGATGAAGTATCATAGGAAGTGCCAAACATGGCGTTATAGTCCACGATAGCGCTCTCTAGGAAGTCTCTAGAGCTAACATCTAAACCGCTAGTATCTTCTGAGTTTTCATCAAGCATGCCGTCAGCATCGTCATCGTTGACTCCGAAGCTATAAATTGTCGCGACTTTGAGTTGCTGATCGCTGGGCTGCTCGGCCAATTGCTTTTTAAATTCGGCATAATATTTCTTAGCCACATCAATTGATGACACCGCGAAGATTGAGTTAAACCCGGCCAAACGGCGGTCTTTAATCTTATAAAAGCTATTGCGCTTGGTCTTTTGATCGAAGTGCTCACGAATATAGCGTACAACATTTTCCAAGCGTTCTGGTGCGGCTAATATCGCCTCTCGGTCTATATCACTCACCTTTTTATCTTCAATATTTTCAGCTTCATGAACAGTAGAAACATAATCAACTTTGAATGGCAAAACATTCTTATCAGCGATGGCGTCAACTATAGTGTAGGTATGTAATTTTTCGCCAAAGGCTTGTTCAGTGGTTCTCAAATCGGGGCGACCGCCAAAAGAAGCATTGACGGCAAAAATAGGCGTACCGGTGAAGCCAAAAAGATGATAGTTCTTGAATGACTTAGTGATGGCCGAATGCATGTCACCAAACTGTGAGCGATGACATTCATCAAAGATGATGACAACGTGGCCGTCAAAAATTACATGATTGCCATTGTGGCCAATAAAGCGATCCAGCTTCTGAATGGTAGTAATAATTATCCGCGAATTCGGATCTTCTAACTGTTTCTTTAAAACCGAAGTGCTGGTGCTGCTGTTAGCGGCCCCCTTCTCAAATTTATCGTATTCCCGCATTGTTTGGTAATCCAAGTCTTTACGGTCAACCACGAAGAGAACTTTATCAACAGAAGGCAATTTGCAGGCTAACTGGGCGGTTTTAAAACTAGTTAAAGTTTTGCCTGAGCCAGTGGTGTGCCAGATGTATCCGCCAGCTTCAACTGTTCCCAGTTGTTTGTAATTGGTGCTGATCTCAATCCGATTCAAAATCTTTTCGGTCGCCACAATCTGATAGGGTCGCATGACCAATAAAAGACGGTCGGTCGTAAAAACACAATATTTGGTTAAAATGTTTAATAGGGCGTGTTTAGCAAAAAAGGTCTTGGCAAAATCCATCAGGTCAGGGATTTGGTGATTGGTAGCATCGGCCCACCAGCTAGTAAACTCAAAACTATTACTAGTTCTTTTGCCCTTTTTAGCCGCTCCCTCATTAGCTTCTTTAATATGCTCAGAGCGAGTGGTGTTGCTGTAGTATTTGGTATGAGTGCCATTAGAGATTACAAATAATTGCACATATTCAAATAGACCAGAGGCTGCCCAGAAGCTTTCGCGCTGATAGCGATTAACCTGGTTAAAAGCTTCCTGGATAGCCACCCCCCGACGTTTGAGCTCAATATGAACCAGTGGTAGGCCGTTGACCAAAACAGTGACATCATAGCGATTAGCCCGTTGTCCAGCATCAACTGCGTATTGATTGATAACCTGCAAGCTATTGTCATGAATATTATCTTTTTTGATAAGATAAATATTTTTAATTGAGCCGTCATCGCGAGTTAGATTCTTGATGTGATCTTCTTGGATGGTGGCGGTTTTTTCTTCAATGCTTTGGTTGGGGTTGGCTAGTTCGGTCGTAAAAAAATGCTGCCACTCGTTATTGGTAAAAGTAAAATCATTAAGCTTTTCTAATTGTTGACGCAGATTCAGGATAAGATCAGCTTCTGAGGTGATGGTCAGGTATTCATAGGCTTGATTTTGCAGCTGCTCAATGAAGGCTTGCTCTAGCGCGGATTCGCTCTGATAATGGGCGACTCTTTTGGTGTCCGGAACATATTCTGCAACAACGGTGCTTTGGGTGCTTTCGACAACTAGGTTATATTTACTTTTGAGGGGCATATTCTTTGAAGGTTAAAAGCTTATTGCGGTAGTATTCATATTGTTGGCGGCGAGCTTTAAGCTCAGCCGGTAGACCAATGGAAATATCGTTTACTAAGGCATCAAATTTATCGAGGATTGAAACAATACGTTGTTGTTCGGAAAACGGAGGGATAGGAATTAAAAATTTATCAGTATCAGGAATTGATAATTGAGGCATTTTTGACATCTTCTGGCCAATTGATTGAAAATATAATTCTTTATTTTTTAAATAGTAATATATATATTTAATATTAATTTCAGGGTTATTACTATGATATGACCAAAACTCATTTTTATGGCTAAATGGTTTATTAATATATTCAAATTCAATTATTCCACGAGATTTAACAACAATTGATTCTTTTGTTAAAATGTCTTTTTCTGGGATATCACCATATTCCACATATGCGACTGTCTTACCGCCAGCAAAGATCTTAATAGGAGCCCCTATTTTGTTTATTTTACTCATTTGATCTGCTGTGATTTTGGTTCCTTTTGTTCTTCGTAAAACTTGACCCAATACTTTTGGCTCAACATTTTTAACGTCTAATAATTTATTTCTATAATATTTATATTGTTTCTTTCTTGCTTCCAGCTCTGCTTCCAGCTCTGCTTCCAGCTCTGCTTCCAGCTCTGTAAAATTATCAAGAATTTTGACAATTTCTTCTTGGATTGCAAGGGGTGGGAGTGGGATTTTAAAGTCTTGCAAAGTTGATAAAACAATATAAGTCATTGCCGCGCTGTTTGTATGATTTTCAAGATACTTTTTAAGATTGTCACTGAGTGAAAAAAATAAAAATCTAACATCAACATCCTTGCTAAAAGCTGTTAGGACATAAGTTCTCTGATAAGCCTCAAACTTTCCGATGTAATGTTTTACTTCGCCAACATTAGCATTGCCCGCAATTAGTAATGCTTCTGTGTCCCATCGATACCTATCAATTTTACTCGGCTCTTTTGCGGTTGTAAAAAACATGTACTTACCATCATCAACTGCTTCATTAGCGTTGAGTTTACCTGTCTCAATTTTGCAAACATTACCCAGCTCCTTAAACACCACCCCATTCGGGCAGAGTTCTGTGATCAGTTTTTCAATTTTTGATTGTTTATTTATCATGCTAGTAATGGAATCAAAGATTCAATAGAAGTTTTAAGCTCTTGGTCTGTAAATTTTGTATTATTCGGATTTTCAGGATGATGGATAATGTTCCTGATTTTTGTGGGCAATGTTCTGCTTTGATTTTCTGTTGACCCATCTTTTTTTAATCTAATATACGGCTGATCTTGGTTTATACCTTTGGCGATTAAATATTTTTCAAATTCATCCTCAAAGCAATTTTTCTCATCTTCTAAAATAGCTTTTGCTTGTATAAAACCGTAAAGTTCATTATGAAATTCGACTGATAAAACTCTGAATCCATAATAATTAATTTCTCCCCACGTTGGACTTGAAGATCCAAATAGATTGAATTCTTGGCCTGCCTCAATGCTATTTAACCCATCCCTTTTTAAGAATACATTCATTGAATGAGTTTCTTTTACATATTTTTTTAATAAATAAGGCGAATGAGTGATAATAAAAACTTGTGATTTTTCAGATATTTTTTCAAGAGCATCCAGCAGTTTATTCTGTGCTTGGGGATGCAAGAAGGTTTCTGGCTCGTCAATAAAAAACAGTATTGGTTTAGAAGCGTCATCTTCATTAGGATGAGAAATATCGGCATACACCCGAATAAGCGCCAGTGCTAGGGCTCGTTGCATCCCAGTGCCTTTTTCAGAGCTTTTTGTTTCAATACCATTTTCGGATAATGTAATATTCCCTGTTTTAAAAAAACTTTCAATCTCAGGTAATGAAAAACAAAATTTTACCTCCGTTTCCCCGTACTGCTCTGATAGAATGCTTTGGATCTTTTGCTCAACTGGCTGTAGGGTTTTAGATAAACTATTTTCTCCTTCTCCAAAAGTTTCTTTATGTGAATTTTGAAAACTTTTCCAGGTATCGGAGTTGATAAAATCTTGTGTTATTGCGTTAATAATTTTTCCGCTAATTTTAGTTTTAGAAAAATCTGAAATATCGCCAGAGTTTGTATCAGCCCAAATAAATTGTGCATCAAAAAGTGCCGTGATAGTGTTATCCACTCCGGTGGGGTTTTCAAATTGGCCCGTCGTCGGGTTAAAAACAAGGACATTTTTAATATCAACCTTCTTTGTCTTTCCATCTTGATTAATTTCTTTTTCTTCACTAGAGCGTATTATACGTAAGACCTTCTTGCCATTATCATCAATAAGGAATGATTTATATTTTTTTAATGCATCTGTTTCAACAATGGATTCCATGTCGTCACCTTTAAATTCAATTTCGACTGAAACATAGCTTTCATTTTCAATCTCTGTTTTAGTGATAACCTCATTCCTGTCTTTTCTAGATCGTATAAAGTCAATTGCTTCAAAAACAGATGATTTTCCACAATTGTTGTCACCAACAAGAAAATTTACACCTTTATCAAAAATAATATCGTGACTACCTTTAAAACCCTTGAAATTATGTAGTCTAATTTTTGATATATACATATTATTAATTTATTTTCCCTCAATATCATTTACAATCTCATCAATCGCCTCGCGAAGCTGCTGCTGTTTTTTAACAATTTGGCTGATTTTAGTATTAAGCTCTTTGATGTCAATCACCTCCCGCGTGTCTTCGGCGGCCACATAGCTGGAAACAGCAACATTATAGTCATTCTCGGCAATGGCTTTATTATCAACCAACTTAGCAAAATAGTCTCTGTCTTGTCGTTCAATGAAGGCATTAAGAATCTTTTTGCGGTTCTCTTCGCTTAGCTTATTCTTATTTCCAGCTCGGACAAATTCAGCCGAAGCATCAATAAACAAAGTCTTATTATCTTTCTTGCTCTTTTTC
>JBAYZW010000043.1:0-7605 GCA_041672305.1 Bacilli bacterium | reverse complement strand
TGAGAATGTTAAAAAAACATGGGATGGTATAATTTTAAATGAAAATCCTGATATTCGAATTATTTCGTTTCTTTTGCTTATAAAGATTCTATTAAACAAAAATGATTTTACTGAAACGAAAGAGAAAACAATTGATGACATTGTAGCCATAGAAAAAGATATTGTTAATAAAGCAAATGAAATTGATCAAAATAAATTGGCTGAGAAAAATTTGTTTTTTAAATATGTATTAGAAGTAGCATGGGCTAAAGATAATAATGTTTCAGCTGATGAAAGAAATTTAATTGAAGCAATAAGAGTTAAATTTGATATTTCGATGGAAAGATATTTTGAAATAAGTGCGTTGATTGGCAAATTTCCAAAAAAAGAAAATGTTATTCATTCAGGAGATGAAATTGTAAAGGTACATAATTACTTAATGTCTGCAGGGCTATTATTTACGATTCGTGATCAGCAAAAGGGTGTTGATTATGATGTTATTCCAGATGAAGTCGCATGTTGTTTAAGAAAACTATATAACATTGAAATGAGATGTCCAGGATATGAAAAATTAATTTCGCAAAAATGGGTGAAAAATAAATCTTATCTTCAAGATCTTATAAATCGTGGAAATATTCAAATAACATTAAAAAATCCGAGTTTAAGAGATTTATTCGATATTTGTTTAAAGAAACTCACCCCTTCTCAAATACTTGGTGGATTTTCCGCAAATGATGGTTTATCTAAAGATGTGCTTATTGCTTGGTGCAAAGATATTAATGTACAAATGCATGGTTCTAAACCCGAATTAATTAAAAGAATTATTGAATATTATGATTCATATTCGCCAATTCCACTCGAAACACAAGATTTGCGCGAAAAATATTTTCAATATTATGTTGAAATTGCAAATAGAGATTATAATCTTTTGCGAAAGCAAGGAGTTATCAACAAAGATTTAGACTGCGAACACATTTTTGAAGATGGAACTGATTATATTTTTGAAAAAATATTAGGTCACAAACCTTTAATCATGAAAGGATCGGATCATCCTGATGGAATGCTATCATATAATGACAAGATTATTATGTGGGATAATAAATCTAAAGAAAGATGTGTTAATTTGCAAGATCACATCAGCCAATTTGATCGATATATTAGAAACGAATCAAAGGATGTTCCTGTTTTCATAGTTATTGGGCCAGATTTTACTGAAGAATCTATTAATGTTTGTGCAAAATATGCAGCAAACAACGATACATTAATTCTTCTTATTACAGCACAACAGTTAAAAGATTTAGCTGTACATTGGAAAGAATTTAATGCGAAGGAAGAAAAAGTTTTTCCGTTAGGCTATTTTAAACAAAGCGGAAAATTTAATGATAAAGGCATTTTTTGATTAATTAAAAGATAAATTTTCTTTACTGATATATCTTTTTGACAATTATTTATAATATAAACTTCACTTTACTATAAATATTATATTGTGATACAACAAAGATAAGTTTTATGGAATTAAGCGAAATATATCAACAAATTGATCAAAGATTAGACGGAATTGATTTTTCATCTCTTTATCATGGCTTTTATCGACTAAAATTTGCTTTATATAATGAAACAGAGTGTTACTTTAACGGAAAATATATTTCCAAAAGTGACTCTTTTTTGGCTAATACAGCGATTGAATACGAAGGTGAATATATTGCCATCTGGATGATCACCGAGGATATTAGCGATTTTGATTCTTTAACCGCTTCGATTGTTCATGAGATGTTTCATGGTTATCAAAACATTATGCATGAATCAAGATGGAGTGATGAAATGAAAGCTTTGCTTAATTATCAGTATTCAATTGATAACCTCTCAAAAAAGTATCGCGAAGCTCAATTGTTGAAACAGTGTATAGAAGGTAATCATAAAGAGGCTTTTAATGAACTTTGCCAAATAAGAAAAGAAAGATTAATTTCTCATTCGTATGAATATGATTATGAAGCAAGAGTGGAGCAGATTGAAGGTAGTGCGAAATATGTTGAATGGCAAGCCTTGCAAAAATTAAATCCGCAAAAAGGTCACATAATGCATGAAAAGATGATAAAGGAAATTGTTGATCCAAAGCAATATTTTCCCATTCGCATCATCTCCTATTCAATTGGAGCTCTTCTTTTAGAAGCGATAAGAAAATACACCGCTTTTGATTTTGAATCATTCACAGATATTCCATTTTCTATCGCTGTATTAAAAGATACGTTTGAATCAACAAATAGATACTATCAAAACGAAGAGATGTCTCAATGCTTGCTTTATTATCAACAACAAACAAAAGACATTATTCAAAAATCATTAACTAAAAACGAATGTATCGTAGATGGCAAATATCATCTTCTTGAAGTTAATATCTATGATGCGAGATATTTTAATCATTATGTGATATCAAACTATTTTGTTTCCTATCAAAATGATGAAACAGAAAAGATATTAAATGGCGACTTTCTAATTTTATTAGATGATGATGGTAATCTAGTAAAAATCTATCGACAGTAGTATCCTTAATAAAGAAGATTTATATATTATTGAATAACACGGAGATAAGATATGGCTATTAAAGTAACGAAAGATTCTGAATCGGATGTCATCTATACAATGAAATGCGAGTACTGTGGATGTGAATTTGAATACCAATTAGAAGATCTAGGCTATCGTCCTTGGTATCCTCATGGTTTTGTCTATTGTCCTCATTGTGGTAGACCATTGAGACATAAAGGCAATAAGAAATAAATATTTAGACCTTTCTTAAGTAGAAAGGTTTTTTATTACATTCGGAATTATAAAATTTTACTTATCAATTTTTTCAGTTTTTAAATTTTAAATTACTATTATATGCTTCGTAAGCGTTCTTAAACTTATCTCGTAATTGTTTAGAGACAAATTGAGGATATATGACGTAAGCTTCTTCTCCAAATCTTTGGAAGTAGATGACTAGATTATTAGCGGAGCATTCAAAGTAATAGTCATCTCCTTCAATTTTGGTGGGGCGAGGCCGATTGGTATAAATCTTTTTAAATAATTTTTTGCCTTCTTTTGTCAAGCGTACTTTCGCTTGATAATTTCTAAAAGCACTGAATTTAGGATCTTCATCAAGAATCTTTTCTAATTTCTTTTCTTCTTCTTCGTCGAATTCATAGAATTCACTGGTGATAGAGACATTATCTCTTAATTTAAATAAATGAATAGGAGAAGCTTCCTTGTTTAATCGAACTTTAACATTATAGCCAATCATATAAATGAAAGTTTCTTCCTGGTTGACCATAAAAGTATAGGGACAAAAAGTAATGTTGAGATCTTTAATGCGGACCATGCGATGGTTTTTAATGGCGCGATTAACGATATTAATTTCTTTTTTAAAGATAATGCTCTCCCGCATATATTGAGGAAGCTTAGCATAATCGTTAAATAAACAACGCATAAAATTAGACATTGTGTCATTTTGAAGATGCTCTTCTTCAATGGTATCAAAAATATCTTGAAACTCTTTATTTGGCCGGAAAGAGACATAGTCTTGATGACGGATTTTGATGCGATCCACTAGACCTTTATTAGCGTATTCATCGACAAAATCGATAACTTTGTTCATATCTTCCGTGGGAATGTGATAGGACTGAAGCATATCGTTAACGTTGTTACGGATATAAGATATTTTCTCAAACCGCTCTTCGTAGGCATTAGCCACTAAAGTATTTAAAAATAGATTGGTGTTGGTTTCTCCATTCTTCTTAAGAAAGCAAAATTCTTCCATGTCGTGTTCTAAAACACTAAATGTATAATTTCCGAGATTAACTTTAATTTTGTCCATTGTTAAATACCTAAATTGTGTTCAAAAATAATTGAATTACTAATAATCATTATATGAGTATTTCAAATTGTGTTCAAACAATTATTAAATTGTGCAGGTTTTTTACAAAAAATAATTTTTTTATAATGAAAATGTGATCGCTGATAGGGGAATATGTTTCACCTTTATTTATGAACTAGAGGGAAATCAGCCATCACAAAATAATTATTAGAAAAGGAAAACGCAATTATGGAATCAACAAAATGTACATATACAACAGAACAAGTTTTTGATGCCTTATATGGTAATATTTCAAGTAAGCCTATAAAGCAGACAGGAAAAAACACAATTGAAGAAGGGCGATATTATCGTCATGATTCCATCATTGAAATCATTAAAAAGATGGCGGACACAAACGCTATGTCAATCAAGGATTTTAAAAATTGGTTATCTTTATTGAATTATTGCGTCCGTCGTAAGTGGATGTCGGAATCTTCTATTCCTGGAGGGGCAAAATTAATTGGCGATTTAAAAAATTATCTCTACGAAATAATTCAAAAGAGCGATTCTTATTTTACACAGAATGCTCTATATAAATTGATTGCGGAAATCAAATATTTTGATTATCGTTTGAAGCATATAAATGAATCTAAGCCGGAGGAGTTTTTATCCAACAATGTTGCCCGTTATGCTTTTTATGATCATCACTCTAATTTCGATAGAAAAGAATACTATAAAATACTAATAATTGATCGAGCAAATAAGCTCTATTACGAGGAGATGGCTCCTAATCCTCTTTTTAATCCTGCTTACTCCTACGTTTTCCTAAATGATTCATCATTTTCGCCTTTTGAGGATGTGAATTATTACGATTATGGCGATGATTGTGACGATAATTATGATGATGATGTTTACGATGTAGAAGACGACGATATCTATGATGATGCCACAATACTTTATCGCGCTCTTTTATGTGAATGCATTAAAAATGGTTATCAAAGCAAAGCGACTTTGAAATCGGTATAAGAGGGAATTTAAAATGAGAAATAAAAAAGTTTTTTCTAGCGGAGAAACAAATCGCGCTCTTCGTTTAGATGTTAACAAAAGAGTTATCGAGAAAATGATAAATAACAGCGTTCAAGCTGCTTATTATTACGATTATGACTTAATATGTCAAACTTTTAAAAAGGTCCAACATTATGAGATTAAAGATTCTCTTTTTTATCTTTGGTGTCAATTAGCATCTATGGTGATTAGGAAAGAAAGCGTGCCTAATGAAAAAGGAAATCGTGCTGTTAGAGCGATGGAAGAAATAAGTTTTATTCTTCAAGAATTAGGAGAAGTTGGTGAATCTAATCGTGAACAAGCATTTGATGATGCTTTAGCGCAGATTCAATATCTTAACTATATTTATGAAAATGATCTATCGGGAGATATTATCGAATATCCCAATTCAGATGGGATGGTAGTATTTGTTTCTTCCTACCGATATCTCACCTTTTATAAAGATGAAATATATATTTGTTTAGTTGTTGACCATCAAAATAAACATTATCGAAAATTAACGACCGCTAATTATCGTGGCGATATTGAAAAGAAGAATTTTACTTTTCCCATCAGCCGTTTAGATCTGTATGAAGAAGCTAGTCAAAAACATGTTAGTAACATTGATATCGAGTCAGTATTTTTTGATGACTTAATTAAGCAATATCTAAAAGATGGATATATCGAAGACGAATCATTATCGGTAGATCACGTTCGCAACATTGGTGTGAATGGCAAATATGTCTATAGTGAAGAGGAAGTCAAGGCAGCTTTAAATCTTGAATTTGATGAGAAAAAAATTCTCGCTGTAACCTATGGGGATAAAGCAACTGGTCAATATTATGATTTTAATAAAATTAAAAAAGGATTTATGGCCGCCATTAATAAAGAGATTAGCATTAGCACTTTTGCGAGTTGGTGTATCCTTCAAACTTGGTGTATTAGCCAAACAATCAGCACAATATATTTAGACGCTATAACGGAAAAGTTGTACGGTGTTGTGAGTTGGATGTTTGATGGATTGGCATTCATCGACGAAAAAAGTAATCCATTTTCGCTTTCGGAAATGTACGCTATGTTTAAATATTGGAACTACTTAATCGAAAATCACAAGGCTGATGAGGTGGTGGAGATCACTAATGACAATGGTAAAGTTTATCTTGCTTGCCGTAATGAACGCGAAGAAGATACATACAATATATTAACCATTGATCATGTTCATCACACTTATAATGAGCAACAAATAACCAGTGAAAGCTTTCGTTTAGATATCTACTATAGTTTTCCTTATTCACTTTATGATGGACAAGATGATGAAGAAGAAGAGAATGATAATTCAAATTTAGAGGCTAAAATTCTCGAAAATCTTAAAAAGAAATACAATGATTTTGGCTATCGAAAATTAATCATAGAGTAAATTAAACTATTGGTCTTTATATTTTATATTGGCATCATATTCATGAATGAATATATTTTTCATTATTATATGTCAAATAGTAAAATGAAATTATTGTTTTGAGTAAAATTATATCGGCAAAAAACACAAAACTTAGTTTAACTATTGCAAATATTGCCGAATATTGTATATTATAGACATGGAAAAATATTTAACGATTAAAGAAGCTTCTGTTAAATGGAATCTATCGGAAAGAAGTGTTCGCAATTACTGCTCTCACGGAAGAATAAAAGGCGCCGTTCTTTCTAATGGATCTTGGATTATTCCCATTGAAACCCAAAAGCCACTTCGATTAAACGAAAAACCAAATAAAAATTATCTGCTTGAAGCATTACGACAAGAAAAAAAACATTCTCTTGATGGTGGAATCTATCATCAAATTCAAATTGATTTAACATATAATTCTAATCACATCGAAGGTAGTCAACTCACTCATGATGAGACAAGATATATCTTTGAAACACGAACAATTGGAATAGAAAATGAAAATAAAACAATCAATGTTAACGATATTATTGAAACGATTAATCATTTTCGAGCCGTTGATCGAGTCATTGATTTTGCTAATTACCCATTGAGCGAAGCTTTTGTCAAAGAACTCCATCGCATTTTAAAAACGGGAACATCTGATTCTCAATTAGCGTTCTTTGTGGTTGGTGGTTATAAAAAACGACCAAATATTGTGGGTGATCAAGAAACAACAGTGCCTCAATTGGTGAGCCAAGAAATGAAAAAACTCATTGATTCATATAACAAAAAAGACCAGCACAATTTTGAGGAAATATTAGGTTTTCATGTGAATTTTGAAAGAATTCACCCTTTCCAAGATGGTAACGGAAGAGTGGGCCGATTAATTGCTTTCAAAGAATGTTTAAAAAATAATATTGTTCCCTTTATCATTCTCGATGAAAATAAGCAGTTTTATTATCGCGGTTTGAAAGAATGGGACGATGAAAAAGGATATTTGGTAGGAACTTGTGAGCAAGGACAAGATGTCGTGAAAAAGTATCTCGATTATTTTGGTATCAAATATCATTAATTGAATCGAAAAGCGGTTATCTTTTTAATTTATATCATTGTCATCTTTGATTATTTTATTTTTATATCTAAATATAACAAAAAAGCATTGCAAATCTCATCTATAATTCCAAAAAAAGTTAATTAAATCAAACTAAGTTTGGCGGTAATTAATAAATAAAGACTCTTGATAATTATCTTTAAATGTTGCTACATTGATAATGGCGAAAGCCTTGTTACAAATTCTCCCCCCGCGTAAGCGAAAAATTAATCAAGTGAA
>JBAYZW010000042.1:0-7621 GCA_041672305.1 Bacilli bacterium | reverse complement strand
TCAATCGTAAAGTTCGTCATAATCCAAATGTGTTACGTCATTTAGTTGTCGTCGATCACGTGTAAGGAGGATAATCATTTATGATTAATCGTGTAGTTTTAGTTGGTCGCCTCACTCGCGACCCCGAACTCAGAAAAACCAATTCTGGTAATTCCGTTTGCTCATTCACTATCGCAGTTGATAATTGGCAAAAAAATCCTGATGGAACAAAATCAGCAAGTTTTATTTCATGTGTGACTTTTAGTCAATCCGCTGATCTTGTGAGCAAATTTACAAGAAAAGGTTCATTGGTAGGCGTCGATGGTCGTTTGAATCAACGCAGTTATCAGCGTCAAGATGGCACTAAGGCAAGTGTTCTTGAAGTTCTCTGCGATTCTGTTCAATTTTTAGAACCAAAATCTGCTTCAAATGTGGAAAATGGTAGTACACCAAATGATGTATCTCAAGTAGAAAATGAAGGGAAAAATCTTGATTCATTAGATTTACCAGATGATGATCTTCCATTCTAAATTAGAAAGGAAATATTAAAATGGCATTTAGAAAAATTAGACCGCATAGAAAGGTATGTATTTTTTGCAAAAATAAAAGTAAATTTATTGATTATAAGGATGTTGAACTCCTTAAAACAATGATTACTCCAAATGGCAAAATTTCTCCTCGCCGTGCGACTGGAACATGCGCTAAGCATCAAAGAGAATTAGCTAGAGCAATTAAAAACGCTCGTCTCATGGCTCTTCTTCCATACGTCGAAGATTAATGAAAATAAAACGGATCAACACGATTCGTTTTTTTATATCTTTAAATACAATTATTCGCAAAAAGCGAAATTGTATTTATTTAACAAACTAATATTATATATAATATAAGCACGGGGGCGATGCGATATGGGAAAAACAATAAGAAACATTAAAATAGCCTCATTTATTTTAATTGTTCTTGAACTATTAATTATTGGAACATTTTGTGTTTTTTATTTTAATGATTTTTCAAATTTTCAATCTCTTGTTTCGCCAGCTCTTGTTGTTCTTTTTGCTTCTATTTTTGTTTTTATTGATTGTTTATTTGTTTGGCTTTTTTCTCTCCGCATTTCTTCATTGCGCCAAAAGACCGATCTCCATGCTGCTGAAGTAATCGGAAGCGATGTTCAGGAAGCCTATAATTTTGCGATGATTGGCTTAGCGGTCACTAACGAAAAGGATGTGGTGATTTGGACCAACGATTTATTCAAGGATCGCCATATTGATATTATTGATGTCAATATTTTTGATTGGCATGAAGATTTAGAAATTCTTAAAGAAAACAGCAATCCTGATTCAACAGTCAAAATCGTTGTTAATTCTCGTAACTACGAAGCTAAATATTTGCCAGAAGCTGGTTTATGGATTTTTAAAGATATCACTGATTTTGAATCGGTTTTTGCCTATTCCAAAGAACAGGCTCCTGTGGTTGGTATTTTAGCAATTGATAATTATGATGATGTAGTTCGTGGTGAAGATGATTTTAATGATATTGTCACGAAAGTAAAAAATGTTATTTTCAATTATGCAAAAGAATATGGCATTCTTCTTCGTCGTGTCAAAGATGACAATTATTCTATGCTTTGTAATTTTGATAGTTTTTCTAAAATGAAGGCTGATCACTTTTCCATCATTGATAAAGTGAGACAAGTTTCTTCTCAAGAAGAAATTCCTTTGACTCTTTCAATTGGTATGGCCCGTGATTTTCCTGATGTTATTAAATTAAATGAGTTAGCCATTTCTGCTCTTGATATCGCTATGTCTCGTGGTGGAGACCAAGCGGTTGTTAGTGTCTTTGGTAGCGAGATGGAATTTTATGGTGGAAAAACAGAAGCTCAAGAGAAACGCAATCGCGTTAAAGTTCGTGTTTTAGCTGATTCATTGATTAGTTTAATTCGCAATGCTTCTAATGTTTTAATTATGGGGCACATTGAAATGGACATGGATGCATTAGGTGCATGCCTTGGCATAAAAGCAATGTGTAATCGCCTTAATAAACCATCATATATTGTTGTCGATTTAAAAAAGACTGAAACAAAAGCCCGTTCAACCATTACTACTTCATTTGGCAAAAACGAACTAGATGATTTGATTATTAATTCTAGCGATGCTGTTAACAAAATAAGCGCTGATACTTTACTTGTCGTCGTTGATGTTCACATTCCTTCTATGGTTATGGCTCCCGCTCTTCTTGAGAAATGTTCTAAGGTTGTCGTCATCGACCATCATCGTCGCGCTGAAGAATATATTGAAAATCCTGTTTTTAATCACATTGACGCTGCCGCTTCTTCAACCTGTGAATTAGTTGCTGAGTTTATCCGTTTTTCTTCCATCAACCCTCGTATTGAAATACCCCCTATTTACGCGACGATTATGCTTTCAGGAATCTTTCTTGATTCATCATATTTTAAGAGTAAAAATACTGGTATTCGTACCTTTGAAGCTTCGACCATTCTTAAAGAATATGGAGCGGATAACTCGTTGGCCTATGATTTCTTAAAAGATGATTATGAAGAACATAAGGCTGTGACTGATCTTATTAGCAATATTGAACATCCACATTATGGTGTTGTTGTTGCTATTGGCGCTGAGGATCGCGTCTTTGATCAGGCAACGATTGCGAAAGCCGCTAATGAATGTCTGACATTTAAAGGCATTCATGCTGCGTTTATCGTGGGGAAAACGGGCAATCGTGATATTCGTATGTCAACGCGCAGTGATGGAACAATCAATGTGCAATTAATTGCCGAAAAACTAGGTGGTGGTGGTCATTTTAGTAGTGCTGCTGTCTCTTTTGATAGTTCTTCAATTAGCGAGGTAAAATCAGCATTATTAGCCGTTCTTGAATCTAATCTTCAAGAGGCCACTAATGATGCCAAACGTTCAAAAGGAAATAAGGAGGATTAGATAATGAAAGTAATACTTTTAGAAAATGTAAAAAAAGTTGGTAAAAAGGATCAAACTATTGATGTTAGTGATGGCTATGCCACCAACTATTTAATCCCTCATAAATTAGCTGTTCCTTTAACAAAAAAGAGTCTTGAAGTTCTCGATACGCAAAAGCAAGTGGAAAGAGATAATCAAGAAAAAGCCAAAAGTGAAGCTCTTATTCTTAAGAATAAATTAGAGGCAATTGTCCTAGAAATTCCAATTAAAAGTGGTAAAGATGGAAAACTTTTTGGCAATGTTTCACTTAAAAGAGTGGAAGATGAATTGCTAAACAAATATCAATTAAAAATTGATAAGAGAAAATTTATTGATAAGGGAACTCTTGATACCTTAGGATATTTCAAGTTAAAAATTGAATTATATAAAGGTGTCATCGCTCTAATTAATGTTCATATCATTGAGGAGGCAAAGTAAATGGCAAGTAATAAAACGAATGTCAATTATTTACCTTCTAATCCACAGGCTGAGCAAGCTTGTTTAGGCTCTGCTTTTTTGAGTCGCGATGCTTTATATAGTGTCATAAGTGAACTGGAAATTGATGATTTTTTCGAAGCTAAAAATCAAACTTTATTTCGCGTGATTAAAACTTTAGCGGAAAGGAAAATTAATGTTGATGTTCTCACTGTTTCTGAGGAACTAATTAATTTAAAGGCTTTAGAAGAAATAGGTGGAGTGGAATATCTTAAAGAATGCTCAGATTCAATGGTGGCTCTTTCGAGCTTGGATTTCTATATTTCTATTGTCAAGGATCAATCTGTTTTGCGACATATGTTAAGTACAATTCGCAGTATTGATAGCGCTTATATGAATTCCGAAATTGAAGATGTTAATGATTTCATTTCTCGCAGTGAACAACAATTTAAAGATTCAACAGAAAAGCGTCGTGTTTCCACTTTCAAGAATATGGAAGAAGTTACAAAGATTGTTCAAATGGGTATTAATACCCAACAAGCTGCTAACGAAGATGGCGTTACTGGTTTAACAACGGGCTACGCTAATATCAATAAATATACGGCCGGGTTTCAAAAAGGTGAACTGACGATTATCGCTGCTCGTCCTTCCGTTGGCAAAACAGCACTCGCTTTAAACTTTGCCTATAAAGCCGCAACAAGAGCTAATGTTCCTGTCGCCATTTTTTCTCTTGAAATGTCAAGCGAACTTCTCGTTAGACGTCTGGTTGCTTCAACTGCCAGTATTCCTCTTGATAGAATTAATACAGGAAATCTTAATCCAGTTGATCGCGCCGAACTTTCTAATGCTATTCACGAAGTGGCGGGTGTTCCAATCTTTATCGATGATTCTTCATCTATTCGTTTGATGGATATTGTTGCTAAATCTCGTCAACTCCAAGCTAAGTATCCTAATTTAGGTCTTATTATCGTTGACTATTTAGGACTTGTTACAACAGGCGAAAAATCAAAGAATTCTGACTCTCGACAGGAAGAAGTTCGTAAAATTTCTTTGACTTTAAAAGCATTGGCTAAAGATTTAAAAATCCCCGTTATCGCTGTTTCTCAATTATCGCGCGAAGTTGAAAAACGCGATAATAAACGCCCTATGATCTCTGATTTACGAGATTCAGGTTCTATTGAGCAAGATGCTGATGTCGTCATGCTTTTATATCGTGAAGATTACTATAGTCTTTATAAAAAGGAAAATAGTCGCTCAGGAAATAAGCAGATGAAGGATTTGACTCCATCTGAAAAATTTGAGCAAGCTAAAACCGCTCAATTAAAGCAAATGAATGAATCAATTCCCGGTAATGCTTCTTATGTTGAGGTCAATGTGGCTAAAAACCGAAATGGTCAAACTGGTGTGGCGGGTTTGTTCTTCTTTAAGAGCTTTGGTCGCTTTGAAGCTCCTTCTTCTGATTGGGAAGAACAGATGCGCAACCTGAGCAATAATGATATTGATTAACTATGTATTTTAATATCATTTCTAGTGGTTCAAAAGGTAACGCCTCTCTCGTCATTAATCATCAAACTGTTATTCTTATCGATATGGGTATAACTTTGCAACGCCTTGAAGAAGGATTGCAAGAAGTTGGATTGAATATTAAAGATATAAGTGCCGCCATTTTTACTCATAATCATTCTGATCATATCAAAGGAATTCAGTTTCTTTCTCCTAAGATAATGTATGCACTTGAAGGAACTTTGCCGTCCTCTTTAAGCCACATTGTTCATTTATTTGAATCATTTACCATTGGCGATTTTACAATTACACCATTTAAGACAAGTCATGATGCAAACAATCCCTGTGGTTATATTTTAGAGGCTGATGGTGAAAAATTGGTATATATGACAGATACTGGTGTTTTTTGTCCTGAGTCACTTCCTTATGTAAAAAATCCGACCTATTTAATTATTGAATCTAATCACGATATTAAAATGCTTCTTCATACAAATCGAACTTATGAATTAAAATCTCGTATTATGTCCAATTGTGGACATCTTTGCAATGAGGATTCCGCTATTGCGGCATGCGAAATTATTGGTCCTCAGACAAAAGAGATTGTTCTTGCTCATCTCTCTGAAGAGGCCAATACACCTGAATTAGCCTTATCAGCCTATCATTCGGTTTTTCAATATTTTGGCATTGATACTCATAAATATCGGCTTATTTGTGCTCATCAACATCATAGTGTGCGAGGAGGACATAAAGAATGAAAATTCGTCTTTTAGCAATTGGAAAAATTAAAGAAAAATATCTTAAAGAAGGAATTAATGAATATCTCATTCGCTTAAAACCATATGCTCAAATTGAAATTGTTGAAGTTAATGATGAATCTATTCGAGATAAAGCCACCCTTTCAGATATTGAGATTGCCAAGAATAAGGAAGGACAAAGGATTCTCAAATTACTCAAACCAACTGATTATTTAATCGCTCTTGATTTGCATCAAAAACAATTCAAAAGTCCCGAATTTGCGGAGTTTTTGGAGCAAAAGCTTGTTGAAGGTGGTTCTTCTGTTAATTTTGTTATTGGAGGTTCATACGGATTAAGTGATGATTTGAAAAAGCGCGCTAACGCATCCTTTTCCTTGTCTAATATGACATTTCTTCATCAAATGACAAGATTAATTCTTCTTGAACAAATTTATCGCGCCTTTAAAATAAATAACAATGAGACCTATCACAAATGAGTACCTATTTAGAATTTAGTAATTTAAAAAGCATTCCTGATCAAAAGAATCCTTTTTCTACTCTTTATGAATATGAAGATGGTTCTCGCTTTTATATTGAGCCCGTCTTTTACACACAGTTAAGAGGTTTTAAAGAAAGATATCCTAATGAATTTCCTCTCATTATTGAAAAAATGGAAAAAATAACAAGAAAAAATCGTCGTGTTGTTTTTACGGGCAATTTTGAATTCCCTCAAACAGATGCCCAAGATTATATTTTTTTAGAAATTACTGATGTAACAAATTTGTTGCATATCTATGTTGAAGATAAATCACGCGGTAGCGATTATGGAGATTAAAAAAAGGGCGGTTAATGCCCTTTTTTTTGTTTAGTATTGAGGTCTCAATTGTTTCATCGACATCCACATCACACGAATGCCGATAAAGATAATAAAGAGCATCATTGCATATGTCGGGAAGATAAAACCAATAATTAGTGATAGTAAAGCTGGCGTCATTGAAGACCAAGATGACATCTTTAAACACATGCCAAATTTGAGATAGTTGAAAATGTTTTTCTTTCCTCTTGTCAGCAAGAACATCATCAAACCCATGAAGAATACCATCACGAGATAAATAGCAAAATAAATAAGTATTGAAAATTTGATATTAAAATCTTTTTGAGTTAAATAAGATTCATTAAAGACTGTTTTCCAATTGTCTAAAACACCATTGAGGTATGCAGCATTATTAACATCGGCAGTAATAGCAACATTGTTTTCATCATAGACAATCAACGAATCGTTAATTAATTTAGTTCCATCCTCAGTATTATTCCAATTACCTGTATAAGAAGTATAATTGTAATTAACAGTGCTATTAGGGCGTTTTAAGGCTGAATATAAACCGCTTTTTGACAAGACAATATAACTTGGGATGTAATAGGTATAATTTTCTTGTTCCGCTTCATCGATATCGCCCTTTCTTATTGTCGTTCCAACGGCATATGACATATTGTCATCCTCAATATAATCCGCAATAATTGTTGTGACATTGATTTCGTCACTCGAGGATGTTGAGGCAGTAGTGTAAAAGAGCTGGAAGTCAATTTGCGTAATGCCGTCTCTTGTAGCTTCATATGAATGAATTAATGTACTTTCTTGAGAGACAACATCGTGTTGTTTAACATCGTTGATGTAATAATTAAGCTCTTTATTTTCAACAATAAATTCTTTATTTTCAGATTTTAAAGTCATACATGTTTGGGTAAGAGAAGTTTCAATGTTTTCAGTATATGAAGATAAAAAAGAAGCTCCATATCCATTGGCGGCTGACACCACGATGGGAATGACAGGTACAAAGGCCGAAACAAGAGCGATAATTGTTGCAATCCACCATGGATTGTTTTTAGCTGAATCCATAACAGCGTTATTACTGATTAAAGATTTAAAACCGCTCTTTAGATTCTCTTTTGTTTTTTCTTTCATGGCTTGTTCCTCGCTTGCTTGTCTATTTTATGTTATAAATACCT
>JBAYZW010000041.1:0-7878 GCA_041672305.1 Bacilli bacterium | reverse complement strand
CGAGTCCCTCGGTAGGCGCCACTTGGCCATATGGAGAAGCGGCTTAACTCACTACCCTTTCACGGTAGCATTCTCGGGTTCGAATCCCGATATGGTCACCATTAAAAAAATTAGATGATATTTGTATCGTCTTTTTTTTATTTTATGTTTCCCTTAATTAATATGTTTGTTGAGATAGTCATTGGCTTTTTTATTGATTAAGTTCTGCGACCTAATTAAAATGTTTTTATGAAAGAGATTCTCTTAAATCGCAAGCTGAATCGATTTGGTACTATCTTATTCAATATCGGAATATTTTGCGCTATTCTTTTATTTTCTAGCGCGTTCATTTATATTTTCATCGCTGTTTTTTGGCTTATTGCAGTTTTATTCATTGGACTCATTATCGTTTTTTCTTTCGGCTTTATTTTAGCCGATAGTGGAAATCGCGCTTTTATCGGACATTTATTAACTTCTCCAATGGAAAACGTCAGTGCTATTCAACTTGTCGCCAAACAATGTGCTATTCCATTTTGTGTTGTTTCCTGCCTTTCTTTTATTGTAGCTCTTGTCTTTTTCTTTGTTCTTCCCAAAATGAGATGGAAAATTCCAAAGATTATCTTGTGCTTTTTGGGAATTGTTTTAGCAGTGATTTCAGCTTTCTTGTCTTACAACATCGCTATTCATGGATAAAATTATGAGGACATTAACGATTCGATTACTGCCAAGACATATAAAAGCGATTTTTACTTGTGATGGTCAAGAACTTATTTTTAAAGAGAGCAATTCTGGTTACTATGAATCAACTTATCAAAGTAAAAAAGACGAAGTTGAGTTAAAAATCAAGACATTGCCGAGTGAATTAGTTGAAGATCATTGGGGTCGTTATTTTGCTGGTGTATTTTTTGTTAGTATCTTTGGCCTCTTTAATCCTCCGTATCCGAAAAGAGATCTTTTTGTTTTGAACTATGTTGGAATAATCCGAATGGAGAATAATCCGACCATTACCCTAGCCTTTGCTAATCCTATTCAAGATGGCAAAGCCCTTTTACTAAAAGATGAAACTAGTCAATTATATTTTCATGATAATGCTTCAAATGTTTATCGGTTGGATACCAAAGCGAAAAAAAGACGGTCTTTAATTAACTTTTTGCGAGGAGCAATGATTTTTTTGTTCATAATTGGGTTTACTGTATTGGCTGTTTTGTTAACTATATAAAATGTTATTTATTTCTTATTAGAAATTATGTTTTTTAATTAATCGTCGAAATTATTAACCATATTAGAGTAATAAGTTTTACAATACAAGATGATAGGGAAGACCGATAGTGATGAACAAAGATATTCTCGAGATTAAAAATCTCAATAAAACTTATCCTAAATTTAAATTAAAGGATGTCTCTTTTACTTTAAAAGAAGGAACAATATGCGGTTTTATTGGCCGCAACGGAGCTGGCAAGACGACAACCATAAAATGTATTTACAATCTCATCAAACGAGATTCTGGTGAAATTCTTTATGATGGTGAAGATATTCTCGATATTGAAACTAAAGCCAAAAATGAAATTGGTTTATTATTCGGGGGAGTGGATTATTATCCAAATCAAAAAATTAAGACAATTGCTTCTGTAACCGCAAAATTCTATAAATCGTGGGATCAAAGCCTCTATAGAAGATTATTGGATTTCTTTGATCTTAATGAAGAAAAGAAGATTAAACAATTATCGAGTGGCATGAAAGTTAAATTCGGTTTAACATTAGCCCTTTCTCATGGAGCTAAGGTTCTTCTATTGGATGAACCGACTAGCGGATTAGATCCAGTTTCTCGCGATGAAGTTCTTGATTGCTTTATCAAGGTGAGCGAACTTAACATGACGTCCATTCTCTTTTCCACTCATGTTATTTCTGATTTGGAACGTTGTGCTGATGAAATCATCTACATCAAAAAAGGTGAAATATATTGCCAATCAAGCGTGGAAGATTTCAAAGCTAACTATCTTCACATTGAAGGATTAGCGACTAATTTATCCGCTGAACAAAAAGAAAATATTGGTCATCTTTCCATTCATCAAGGTAAATTTTTTGGTATTGTTTTGAAAGAACAAAAAGACAATTTTCCTGACTACATTTTAAAAGAACCTAGCCTTGAAGAAATTATGCTATATATCGAAAGAGGAAATGAAAATGAAAAAACTCCTTTCTAAAGAATTGAGACTCTGTCTCACGCCTCAGGCTATCATTTTATGTTGCCTTTCTTCATTGATCATCATTCCTTCTTGGCCCTCTATTATTGCTTTTATTTACACTTTTATGGCCTTTATCGTTGTTTTTCCAATGGCGATTGCTAATCACGATATGGAATATACCGCTATTTTACCAGTTCGTAAAAAAGATATTGTTAAGGGCAAGGTTTTATTAGCTATTTCTATTGAGACAATATCAATTCTAATTTCTATTCCATTTGCTCTTTTAAAAGTCTTTTTCGTTAATGGTTCAATTCCTGCTGCTGATGCTTATACTGATTTAGGCATTAATTTTGTTTTATATGGGATTGTTCTAGGTTTATCGGGATTATTCAATCTTATTTTTATTCCTTGGTATTACAAAAATCCTTATAAGACTGCAAAGTCACAAGTTTTTACTACTTTTCTAATTATGATTATCATGATGGTTATTATGAGTATCTTCATGATATTTCCAGAGGCGAGCAAATTTGTTAATACTTTTTCTGGCATCGCTCTCCTTGTTCAACTTCTCTCTCTTTTCATTGGCTTGTTATTGTTTTTAGGTTTAAGTGCGTTAGCGGCTTATCTCGGCGGTAAGCAATTGGAGAAGATTGATCTATAATATTATTAAAATAATAAGTTTTTTCTTCTGATATCTTTTTTTTGTAGTAAAAAAAGACCGAATAATGATATATTAAGTTAACGACAAAATTATTTTTGTCATTTAAATACTTAATGGAGGTTAGCATATGAGCAGCATTATTTTAACTGAAACCATCCAACCTATTGTGACCATTGATCAAGAAATTGCTAAATGGTTTAACAGTCTTACTTTTCCTAATGGTTGGAGTTGGGGAAATCTTGTTTTGTGTGTTATCGCTATTGTTCTCTGCGTCGTTCTCTGTGGCGTTGTCGGTCTCGAAAGAGAAAAACGTGGTCGCAGTGCTGGTCTCCGTACTCACCTATTGGTCGGTGTTGGTTCTTGTATTATTATGATTATTTCCATTTATGGTTTGCCATTCATTGAGGGGAGCAATCGAGATGTTGCTCGTTTAGCTGCTCAAGTCGTTGCTGGTGTTGGCTTTCTCGGTGCTGGCGCTATTATTCATAACAATGGTGGAATTAAAGGCTTAACAACTGCTTCCACAATTTGGCTCGTCATGGCTCTCGGCTTAGCGTGTGGTTCAATGAACTTCTTGCTTGCCATTCTCGGTACTATCGTCGTCATGATTGTCTTGATTTCTTTCCGTCATCTCGAAAGAATGGTGACGAGAACAAACCCGATGCTTATCGTTTTAGCGCCTAGTGATGTGCCCGTGATGACTGATTTACTCGGTATTGCTAAGGAATTTGGTTATATTGTTTCTGATTTAACGAGTCAAATTATTCAGGATGGCAATCAATCGCGCATTGAAGTGACATTTAAAGTTTGCTCAGAATCAAAAGATGAAATTAAAATCAATGAGTTCGTGAAGGAATTGGAAGTAAAGGCTCACGCCATCAGCATCCAAATTCTTAATCATCACTAATTTAAATAATTTTCTCACATTAAGGAGGCTTTATGGAAAAGAAGAAATTTAGTATTCAGATTCAGGAGGCTTCTTTTTCTTTGCTTCATCATGGAGTTGTTGCCTTTCCGACAGAAACCGTGATGGGTCTCGGTGTTGTTTATGATGATAAAGAGGCCTATGACCGATTAAACATTATTAAACATCGCCCCGAAGATCGTCCTTATACAATGATGTTAGCTTATCCTTATCAAATTGAAGAATACGCCATTGTCAGCCTTATGGCGCAAAAGATTATTAAAGCCTTCATTCCTGGATCAATCACGCTTCTTTTGCCTGCTAAAGACAATCTCCCTCTTTGGGTTACACACGGGAGTGGCGTTATTGGAGTTCGTGTTCCAACAAATGTCGAAGCTCTTCTTCTCTTAAAGTCCGTTGGAGTCCCTCTTTTAGTGCCATCAGCTAATCGCTCGGGTGAAAAACCAGCCTATACCAGCGAAGAAGTGAAAACTATCTTTGGTGATGAACTCGATTATATTGTTAGTGGAAAAGCTATTTCGGAAATGCCTTCAACTATTGTTGATTTGACTTCATCAACTATTAAAATTGTTCGTCAAGGTCCAATTACGATTGAACAGATTGTCGAGTCGATTAAATGATTAATATCAAACGCCATATCACTTCTTTGGTTTTGAAAGCCGTTTTGTCACTCGTTTCATTGAATGGCGTTTTCCTCATGCTATTACAAGATAATTTCACCAATTGGTCATCCCTTTTATATTTTACTGCACAATCCAATATTTGGATTGGCATCTATGCCATCCTGGCTTTTATTTTTCTTCTGATTGAAACAGTGACCCAAAAGCCAAAAGTGCCAAAATGGCTCGAAATATTGCAATTAGTCTTTACTGTTTCCATCGCTATTACTGGCTTAATTTTTTGTTTTGTGCTCGCTCCAACTTCAGGGCAGAATATCTGGACACCCACCAATGTTTTAGTTCATATGCTCGCCCCTGTTTTAGCGATTGTTGATTATTTCGTTAGCCTTCGTCATTTCCGCTATCAGAAGTTTAGTTTCTTCTATGCCACTATTCCATTTCTTTATTACCTTGGTTTGTCGGCGATTGGTTATCTTGCCAAATGGGATTATGGGCAAGGGAATCATTATCCATATTTCTTTTTAAACTTTGGTTCCCCAGTGGGCTTTTTTGGCTTTTCGAGTCAAGCGCCATATTGGATGGGCACTTTCTATTGGATCATCGTTATTTTAGCCATTTGTTTGGGTCTTTCTTTCTTATTTCAATGGCTTGCTAATCGTTTGAATCGAGTAAAACAATAATGACAGAAACTGTTGTCTGCTATCTTCAAGACGAGGACAAATATCTTTTTTTATATCGCGACAAGAAAGAAAACGACATCAACCATCTCAAATGGATTGGCATCGGTGGTCACCTTGAAAATGGTGAAACTCCTGTGCAAGCTCTTCTGCGCGAAGTAAAAGAGGAAACTAATCTAGAATTGCTGACATATCAAAAACGAGGAGTAATCATCTTTCAAAATGAAAACTCCATCGAGAAAATGCATGTCTATACAAGCCATCATTTTACTGGTCAGATGCACGAATGTAATGAAGGAACTCTTCGCTGGATAAAGATGAACGATATCTCACATTTAAATCTCTGGGAAGGAGATCGTTTATTTCTTCCTCTCTTAATTGGTGATGCCCCTTTTCTCTCTCTTCAATTAGTGTATAAAGGTGAACGATTGATAGAAGTTAAAAACTTAATTAATCTTTAATTCGCACCTTTTTTGCGGGTTTATTTCTTTATTTCTCCTTCGCAGGTGCGTATAATTATGAGGCATGGAGGCTATTTATGATTATTGAAAAAATACATGACGATAACATTCAGGCGATGAAATCTCGCGATTCAGTTGCACGCGGAATTCTCTCGGTGATTTTAACAAAAGCCAAACTCTTAGAAGTGGAATTAAGAACAAAAAATATTCCTTTAGAAGATAAAGATGTTTTTGAGATTATTCAAAAGACCATCAAGGAACTTCATGATGAAAAGGAAGATTTCCAAAAAGTTAATAATCTTGAACGAGTGGCGTCCATCATGAAACAAGAAGATATCCTCAATGCTTATTTGCCTAAACAATTGAGTAAAGACGAGATTGTGACAATCATTCAAGGACTGGAAGATAAGTCCCTTCCTAGCGTGATGAAATACTTTAAAGCAAATTATGTAGGAAAAGTTGACATGTCTCTTGTCAGCCAAATCGTTCGTAGTTTATAGTATTAAGGTGTCTTTGACACATAGGGGTGTAGCACAATGGCAGTGCAACGGTCTCCAAAACCGCTGATGCGAGTTCGATTCTTGTCACCCCTGCCACCAAAGTTGAAAATGCTCCCATAATTTGGACCAAAAATTGGTACAATATGAAGGGAGCTTTTATTTATGAAAACTACACTTGAAGAGAAGCTTAGGTGTGTTCATCTTCATCTTTATGAAGGAGTACCTATTTCAGAGATTGAACGAGAATATGGTCTTAATCGATCTACTTTGAAATACTGTTGTGCTTTATATCTAAAATGGGGTGATAAAGCATTTAAAGTTGATGTTAAAAGACGTGAGTATCCGCGTCAAATGAAGCTTGAAGCAATTCATGATATTTTAACAAATGGAAAATCATATGCCCAAAAAGCTATAGAGTTAATGCTTACCGATCCAAAAATCATTGGAGACTGGATGGAAAAATATCGTGAAGGTGGAGAAGATGCAATTACTGATACTCATTCTAGAGAAGCATATAAACATCACAATGATAAAGTTTTAGAAAAAGAATATAAGAAACTCCTCGAAGATTTAGAGAGAACTAAAGCGGAGAACGAATACCTAAAAAAATCGTATTCCCTAATTCTAAAGAGAAGCAAACAACCAAGGAAAAAATAATGGTTGTCCAAGAACTTAGGGATAGATATTCGCTTCATTTGCTTCTCAATATAGCGGGTCTAAAGAAATCAACATTCTTCTATGCTTTGGTTCATCATGATTATAAGAAAAACAAAGATCAGGAACTAGGCGATTTAATTGTTCGAATCTTTAATGATAATCATAAGAAATATGGAAGGCCTCGCATCGTTCAAGAGCTTAAAAGGATGGGGTTTGTTGTTAACAACAAAAAAGTATATCGTCTCATGAAAGAGCGAGGCTTAACGGCAACACCTCGGAAAAGGAAATATAGTTCATATAAAGGCAAAATTGGAAAGATTTGTCGTAACCATTTGCTTAAAAAGAAACTTAATAAAACTAAACACATATACATTTATGAGCGGCATTTCGAGACTGATAGACCATATCAAATATTAGGAACAGACGTAACTCAATTTCAAATTGGAGCGGGCAAGTTATATCTATCTCCAGTTATCGATTTCCATACCAGAGAAATACTTGCTTATGATATTTCTACATCACCTAATTATGCCCAAATTAGAAGGATGATGAAAATGATGTTTGATAGACATGGCGAGGTCTTTAGCAAGGCGATACTTCATAGCGACCAGGGATATCAATATCAAATGAAGGCCTACCAAAAACTTCTAAAAGAACACGAAATAATTCAATCGATGTCAAGAAAAGGAAACTGTTTAGATAATTCCCCAACAGAAAATTTCTTCGGAAGATTAAAAACTGAGATCTTTTACGATAAGGAATTTGAATATGAATCTTTGGATCAATTGAAACGCGCGATTGAAAACTACATCAAATATTACAACGAACAGAGAATCGTTGTTAAATATGGTGATTCTCCAATAAATATTAGACAATCATATCAAAACCAGGTTTAATACTGGTAGGGGTTCCAACCCATAGTCCAAATAAATGGAACAAGTTCAAGTATTATTACTTTGATACAAAGTACATATAGAGGGTTGTTGCAGAAAATGGGCTTAAATGCTCATTTTTTCGGCTTTCTACTTTAAAAGGTGGAAAAAGGTGGAATAGTTAAATCAAACCACTAAAACTCTACTTTAAAAGGTGGATAGAAAAAGATTAGACCAGAAACCGAAATTCTGGTCTTTTCTTATGGTTTGTTTCTATAGGTCATAATCAACATAGCTCTTTTACGAAACCTATCAAAATTATGATATCCATAAGCGGATT
>JBAYZW010000040.1:0-7956 GCA_041672305.1 Bacilli bacterium | reverse complement strand
GAAGTGTTTTTATCATATCTGTGTACACGCTGACTCCTGTGACTTTGTTTGTTTTATTGAGCTAGCGTCTGAGTATTACCACGTCTGTTTTCATAATATTGTCTCATGCGTCTTGACTGATTTCGCTCTTGACCGAAAAATCAGATTCCACTTGTTCAACCATGAATATGGAAATAGATTTAATAATGACTGCATCTACATACCAGAACAGGATGGGGATTGATGTGGTCTGTCTGAGTGTGGTTATACCTGCTTATAACGAATCCGATAACGTAGAGCGTATAATCGGATATCTGAGAGAACAAAAATTTGATGATTTTGAGATTGTTTTTGTTGTTGACGGCAAGACCACGGATGACACCTTGGAATTGATTTCCCGATTTTCAGAAGGACTGAACTGTAAATCCATAATCCAGACGGGAGACGGGAGGTTGGGCGAAGCCCGGAACATCGGTCTTGAAAATTCCTCAGGGAAATATGTATGGTTTCTCGACGCAGATGATCGTCCGTATCCTGAGTTTGTCTCGACAATGGTTGAATTGGCAGACAAATACAAAGCTGAAATTGTGCAGTGTAACTTCATTCGCTCATTTGACATTGACACTCCGGAGCCGAAGGGCAACTTTAAAGTCAGAGTTCTGAGCAACAAAGAAGCTCTGATTGAACGGAGTCTCGAGCAGATTCCTGTTACGGCGTGGTCCATGGTTCACAGACGGGATTTTTTGATGGATAATGATTTGCGTTTCCATCACGGAGGATATGCCGAAGATGTGAATCATACATACCGTGCAATGGAAATGTGCGATACTCTTGTGTATTACGACAGGCCGATGTACCTCTATTATCAGAATCCCCTTTCGATTTGCTCTTCAAGACCCAACGACGTGGGCAACTGGGAAGTACGGGTGTACGGCGAACTTGAGGAACATTTCAGAAAATCATGGTTCGGTGAAATATTCTCAAGGCGCTCGGCAATCATGAGGGTCCGTTCAGCCGGACATATGGACAGAAACCATTTTATCAAATACATAAAAAGCGACGAATGCAAGGAAATGAGGAACAAACATATGAGAGATCCCCTGTCATGGGACCATCTGTGGGTAAGCCTTTCTCCGTCGACATACCACCTGGCTCTTAATATGTATTTGAAGTTCGTGTATTACAGAGATAACAGATTGTTTGATACAAGAGTGCGAAAAATATGAAGGCGTTAGTAACGGGCGGAGCGGGGTTCATAGCCAGCCATCTTGAAGATTTGTTGATTGAAGACGGTTGGGACATAGTGAGTATTGATTTCTCGGATGATACTGGAAATATAGATCATCTTACGGACAATGAGTCATTCGAATTTCAAAAAATGGATATAAACAATATCGATGAACTGATTGAGATATCGAAGGGATGCGATTTTGTATTCCATCTTGCGGCAAATTCGGATATACGTGCAGGAAGTGAAAATTCCGAAGTCGATTTCAAAAATACATTCATGACCACCAAGAATGTTCTTGATGCCATAGTTAAAAACGAGATCGGAAATCTGTTTTTCGCTTCCACTTCGGCGATATACGGCGATAAGCCCGGTATCGACCTTAAGGAAGATGAGGGCAACTTGAAGCCAATATCCCATTACGGCGCCTACAAACTTGCTTCCGAAGCCGTGATTTCTTCCTATACTCATATGTATGGATTGAATTCGCTCATATTCAGATTCCCCAACGTCGTGGGTTCCAGACTTACACATGGGGTTATTTTCGACTTCATCAACAAATTGAAGAGAAATCCGGAAGAGTTGGAAATATTGGGCGACGGCCTTCAAAAGAAACAGTACGTCCACGTTACCGATCTTGCAGAAGGTATCATGTCCTTCTCCCAAAATATCGGGGACGGTATGGACGTATACAACATTTCGACGAATTCCTTTATCAATGTTAACAGAATAGCCGACATAGTGTGTGAGGGTATGGGACTGAAAGATGTTCAATACAAATATACGGGCGGCTCCATAGGTTGGAAAGGAGACGTCTCCACATTTTCATACGACATTTCCAAGGCGGAAGCCAACGGTTGGAAATTTAAATTTGATTCCGAACAGGCCGTGAGAGAGACTGTGCGGGAAGTTCTCACAGAGTGATTTTGATGACTGTGTCAGAAATGATGGAATCGGTATAGGCATTCGATTACATATCGTTCGATATTTTTGATACGTTGTTGTTGCGACCGTATGCACGGCCCACTGATTTATTTCGACATATGGAAGCGACGGAAAAAATCCCGGGGTTTGCGAAGGCGAGAATATCTGCCGAAAGGAACGCAAGAAGAAGAAAACAACCAGAGATTGTTTTATATGAAATTTATGAAGAAATCGAATCCGAATATAAATCATATATCGATCTGGAAATGAAATATGAAAAACAGGTTCTGCAACAAAATGTCGAAATGAAAAGTGTTTTCGATTGTGTTATATCTCTCAATAAAACCGTGATATTGGCATCGGATATGTACCTCCCTTCGAAATTTATCGATAATGTGCTGAAACTCAAAGGGTTCGACGGTTATCACAAATTGTTTGTGTCCGGCGAACACCGGACTAGTAAAGGAACCGGGGGGCTGTTCAAAGTTATTCTTAAAGATCTTGGAATTGAACCCTGCGATTTGTTACATATAGGCGACAACGATAAATCTGATATAAGAATCCCAAAAAATATTGGTATAAACGTCATAAAATACGAGAACATAACTGAGAGGTACTTGCGTTCGCATAAGAAAGAGCGCGTCTATTACCGCTTAAGAAGAAATTACGAACGATCGGTAATTGTCGGAATCGATGCTTTGTTCCGATACAACACTCATAAGAAAAATGATAATTTCTGGTATAACTTCGGATACCGCTACGGGGGTCCCGTCAATACTGCGTTTGCATCGTTCATAAACGAAAATGCCGAAAAAGACAGTGTCTTATTCTTCATAGCCCGGGACGGGTATAATGCTCAAAAAGCTTATAACATATTATTTGGAAAAATTGAAAATCATTACATTTATGCCGCGAGGAGATTCAATATACTTTTTGGAATCAACGGAAGAGATTATCCGGGATACGAAGAAGACATCATCGATTATTTTTCAGACCATCCGGAAGTGAGGGAACTGTCGGGAACCCCTCATGAAATTTTAATTGAAAATCCGGAACTGTTTGAAAGGTTGATGGAAAAAGAATTGACCAAATACAAGTCATACATCGATTGCTACACAAAACATGGGAATTCGATATACGTGGTGGATGCCTCGACCAGAAAATTTTCATCGCAAAAGCTTATTGATGAGGTTACGAACAAAAGTGTCAAAGGGCTGTACTATGTCTTGTTGCGAAACAAGTCTGACGACAATGCAAAGGGATTTTGCGATAACTATCGGTCATTTTTCGAATTGACCGCCATCGACGTTCCTGAATTTTTGATGTCCTCCGATGAAAAACCGATAGTCAGCATAGATGACAGCGGATACCCTGTATACGACTCAAACTCAAACGAATGGTTCAGAACCGATGTCATGCCTAAAATGACCGCGGGAATGACGGATTATTTTGAAACCGTGAAATCCGTATTCGGAGATTTCATACCGGTGATAAACCATGATTCCGTAAACAGATGGATTCTGAATCTCTCCAGATTTATGTCCAAGGAAGAACAGGAATATTTCGATACATTGAATTGGACGAGCGATCCGACCCATTCGGAATATCATAAATTATTCTTTTCTCTGTCGGACGTCCCTCGATTCATATTGAATAAAGTAAAAGACGGATACGAGAGTATCATGAGTCGCATTAAATGACTTTTAAATTGTGAAATTTATCGAGTTTAAATGGATAATCATGATTATTCTTCTAATTTTTTAAGGGATTCCAGTTTCTCCCGGGAGTAATTGCATCCTGCCATAGCTGCTCTTTCAAACCATATTTTAGATTTATTCAAATCTTTAGACACCAACTTACCCTCGTATAAAATATTTCCAAGATCACGCATAGCGCCCCTGTGGCCTCCCTTAGCAATACCTATTAATTGTGAAAATGCTGAATCGAATGAGTTTTTATCGACATGATTGCTTCCATACATTCGTATTATGGCTATGATTGATCGGAAATCACCTTGTTTTGCGGATAAAGAAAACCATTTTAATGCTTCCTCGAAACTCTTCTCAACGCCCTTGCCGTCACGATAAATCAAACCGAGTTGATATCGTGACTCGATATCTCCCAAGTTTGAACCTACTGAATACCAATAAATCGCTTTTTGAAAATTCTGCTCTACGACTTTGCCACTCAGATAGTATTCGCCCAATGTTCGTATGGCATGGGTATTGCCTGTCCGACATATCTTTTCAATTTCTTTCAACGCATAATCCAGGGCAGCCTGATTTACTACACCTGAAAGGTACATATTCACTATAGATATTGCAGAGGGTACATGTTTTAAAAGTGCTCCCTTTTTGAACCATTTGAGGGATTCGGAATAATCAGCCTCGACTAAAATGCCGTCACGGTATATTATCCCCAGCCTGTATACGGCGGGAACTATGTTGGATTCAGCAGCTTTTTCTAGATATTCGATTGACTTTGTTCCGTCAAATTCTAGAATTTTAGCATCGGCAAATATATTTCCTACTGTATTGGCTGACCACATATTTCCTTTTTCGATTAATTCATCTAACCGCGATATCGTATCTTCAAGGTTGGATTTCTCAGCCTCCCCCAGTGCATGAAGATTGAAAAGTTGAACCGTGGATTGGAAATTTTCATTTTTTGAAGCTTCATCGAGAATCGATGAAGCCATCAATCTTTCATCCATGTCCTCACTGCTGTTCAATATATTCCCCAAACGATATTTTGAATCACCGTAACCATGCTCAGCGTTCACGGCGTACCATTTTTTTCCTTTCTCAATATCAAAAACTCCATTCTTGTTATTGGCATATGAATCGGCGAGAATATTTATTTGACGATTTAATCCGTGCTGTGCATAAAGTTTGAGCCAGTAATCTGATTCCTCTCTGCTTTCATGGATTCCCGTACCTTTGCGATACATCATAGCCACCTGATAAATGGCATCAAGATTGTTATTGTCCGCCGCCATTTTGTACCAAATGAAGGCCTCTTCTATATCATGATCTACCTTGATTCCGTCTCGATACGCGTTACCTAACATTAATTGAGAATAAGCGTGTCCGCATCTTGCGGCTTTCTTTAGCCAGTTGATATATTCTGAATCGCTCTGAGAAATACCCGTCCCGTCTCGATACATTAATGCAATCTGATACATGGCTGTTGCGTGACCATAATCCGAGGCTTTCTCAAACCAGAGGAATGCTTCTCTTTGACCCTCATTGTTCCAGGCAGTTTTCAATATTAAATCCGCATATTCATAATATAACTGGGGATTCGCGGAAGACAACAGTTCCTTGAAATCATTTACGACTTCCATACTTATGTCCCGCGACTCGTTTGTAAGCAAGCGGGATAATTTAGTACGCGCTTCCCGATTGCCTCTTCCTGCGGCACTCATATAGAGGTCCATCGCCTTGTCTATGTTTTCCAATGCTTCATCGGTTACAATTATATCGGCAAGATTTACCTTGGCAATATCATAATTTCTTTTAGCCGCTTCTTCGAACCAATACTTGGCTTTCCCCATATCTTTCTCTACTCTGTGGCCGTCGCGATACATACAACCGAGAGTGTTTTGAGATGCGGGAACTCCCGATTCCGCGAGCTCCGTTAATATATCTATAGACTCCGCGAGCTCTGTCTCATAATGGCCACAGACTACATTGGAGGGGCCAACTTCTCTTATTACTCCGTTGTCCAACCATGCCACCCTGTCGCACATCTCCCTCATCGTTGACATGGAATGTGCCACAAGAATTATGGTCTTGCCTTCAAGTTTTAGGTTAGAAAAATGTGTACGGGATTTCTTATTGAATGCCAAATCGCCGGTGGCCAACACTTCATCCAAAATTATTATGTCCGCGTCGACACTTATCATGATTGAGAAGGCGACTCTGCTACGCATTCCTGAAGAATACACCCGCATGGGAAGATCGATATATTCTCCAATATCGGCATAGTCCACAATGTTATCCAATCTCGCATCCAATTGTTTTCTGGTAAGTCCGTACATTGTTCCTTTAATGTAGATATTTTCTCTTCCGGTCAAATCGTTATGAAATCCCATGCCCAATTCTAAGATGCTTGCAACCTTACCGTTAATTTCTATTGTTCCGGAATCGGGTTTCATAATTTTAGAAATCATGTTCAGAGTGGTGCTTTTTCCGGAACCGTTTCTTCCTATTATACCGAAAACCTCTCCTTTTTTGATGTCTAAATTAACATCTTTGAGGATGTGTTTTGTAATCTTTTTCCTTCTCTTTAAAAGACCGCCGTCGTCTGTTTCTGCCATGGTGGTGAATGACTTATTCACATTTATGACGCGTACTGCACATTTGGACACTCAGATCCTCTCCGCGAATCCATCTTTGAGCTTAAAAAATACTAACGCCCCTATCACGAAAACAACAATGGAAATCAATACGCAACCCATTAACAGTCCCGTACTGGGCATAGTGCCCCAACAGACCGCGTGATGAAATCCCTCTACAAAATACGTCAGAGGGTTGAACCATATTATCGTGTATAATATCCCTGCCCTCGCTTCTGCCAGATAGAATATAGGCGTTACCCAGAACAACACTCTTGAAAAAGCGATTATAAGATATTCGAAATCTCGGGAATATACTGAAATTGAAGATGTCAGCATTATTGTTCCTAGTGAAAATAAGAACATAGTCAGAATTATAATGGGCAGAGCGAGCAAACCCCCCGTTGGAAATATGCCTGTAGCAATCATTAATGATATGACGATTCCATAGGATATCAGAAAAATGATGAATGTGTATGTGACTTGGGACAATGACAAAATTTCTCTTGGGAAGTATATCTTCTTGACCATGCCTCCATTCGACGTTATGTTGGATGCTCCTCCGATAAGGTTTTGATTCATAAATTGAAACGGAAACATTCCTACGCACAAGTAAGCCCAGTAGTTGTCAATATTCTGACCCATAAAATTTTCAAAAACAATATAGAACAGTAAAATAGAGATTGCGGGGGTTAAAAAATTCCAAAGAAATCCTAATGCGGAATTCCTATACTTTCCGAATAGGCTCCTTTGTACCAGAGAGTAATACATATGCCTGAAACTGTATAGTTCGCTCAGTTTTCCTTTGACTGCATCCCTAAATGCCATATACCTGCGTCCTGCCTGAAGTATTATTGAAATGACATATACATTTATGCTTTACTGCACGCCCATACAAAAACTCTGTAATCGTGCATCAATTACACGATACGGATAATTTGCATATCTGAAGCGGGTGATTCATATATTTCTCCAAAATTCTTCAGAAGAATAGTAATGTATATTTTTTTTATAATTTTCACTTACGGAGTTCCATTCTGTTGAGAGACGAAGGCAGATTCGGATCGAATTGTGAATTTCCTTGAGTGTGTTGTTTTTTAATAGTGATTCGGCAGTTGGATTTTTAGAGTCGGGATGTTCAAAATAGTTCGTAACGGGTATAGACAGGATGTCTTCTCCTTTGACTGTTGAGAACATATCCGGACCTTTCAAAAAATCTTCAATGGCCATTTTAGTAAAAAAATATTCCTTGTTTCCTTGTTTTTTGATACAGTGGAGCAAGATGCGCATGTAATATGCACCTATTCTGAATCCGTTACGCCTGTTGAATATGGAATCCAAAATCAAACCGTTTCTTCGTAAGAAATAAAAATCCACTACAGGATTTATTTTGCTTTCAAAACTATCATGCCAGATTCCGATTCCATTCATTACAACATGATTGTTCATGCGCATCATGCCGAATAAAACATCGTCCATTTTTATA
>JBAYZW010000039.1:0-8107 GCA_041672305.1 Bacilli bacterium | reverse complement strand
CATTAAATTATATTTTTATTATTTTTACATTTTTTTCAAAAAAAGAACGCAAATAAATGCGTTCTTCTTATAAATTTTAATCCTATTATATGATTCTAAATTTAATAATTCCAGATAGCGAGTTAATCGCTTCTTTTAAGCAAGATTCTTCGCCTTCTTTTTCTGATAGATCAATAAGTGTAATCCCGTAGTTACCTCTTGTCGCATTGGAACTTTTTATCACATTTTGACATGACATGACAGTTTGAATAATTTTGTTGCTTTCTAGTTCCGATTTATGAAGAATAACCAATCGTTTTCCTTCTGGCTTTCCTAAATTGATAGTTGGATAATTAACGGAATTAATAACATTACCATATTCAACAAATTCAACGATTTCATTAGCAGCCATTGCAGCGCAATTATCTTCTGCTTCCTCTGTTGAAGCACCGAGATGTGAGAAAGCAATAACGCCTTTCATATTCGCGGTCTTGTAATTAGGAAAGTCTGTAACATAACGATGAACTTTGCCAGATTCTAATGCGTCTTTGATATCATCATCATTAACTAGAGCATCACGTGCACAATTAATAATGTTTACTCCATCCTTCATCTTTTGAAGCGCTATAGAATTAATCATTCCTCTCGTTGAGTCTAATAAAGGAACATGAATGGAAATATAATCGGCTTTTTCATATAATTCATCCAAGGAAACAAATTCCATATCACTTGGGAATAAGTTTTTATATCGTTCAATGGTTGCTGAACTTGGCTCGACACCTAAAACATGCATACCCAAGCAGCCAGCGGCTTGCGCTACTAAAGCCCCAATTGCTCCACACCCGATAATACCGAGAACTTTTCCTAAGATTTCATTTCCAGCATAAGCAGATTTGGCTTTTTCCATTGATTTATTAATCAATTCATCTTCACGATTATTTTTGACCCACTCCATTGATCCGCGAATATCTCTAGCCGCCAAAAGCATTCCAGCGATAGTCAACTCTTTAACGGCGTTTGCATTAGCTCCTGGGGTATTAAAGACAACAATGCCCCCCTTAGCGTAATTATCAAGAGGAATATTATTAACACCAGCGCCCGCACGAGCAACGCAAAGAACACTTGAAGGGAGTTTCATGTCATGCATTGGCGCACTTCTCACCATAATGGCATCAGCATTAGCAATATTTTCAGTACTAGTTTCATATGAACTAGGTAATACTTTTAATCCGACTGGGGATATTTTATTTAAACAAAATATTTTTCTCATCAATAAATCCTCCTATTTATGGGCTTCTTCAAATTCTCTCATGTATTTAACAAGAGCTTTAACACCTTCGATTGGCATCGCATTATAAATAGAGGCTCTTAAGCCACCAGTTGAACGATGACCCTTTAAATTAGTGAAGCGATACTTTTTCGCTCCTTCAAGAAATTCAGCATCAAGTTCATCAGTAGGACAACGGAAAGTGACATTCATCAATGAACGATACTCCTTATCGACATAGGGCTTAAAAAGTTTACTTTGATCTAAATAATCATATAAAATTTTAGCTTTTTCTTCGTTAATCAATTTGCGAGATTCAAGTCCACCTGTTTTTAAAAGCCATTTGAAGACTAAACCGCAAACATAAATAGCAAAAGTTGGAGGGGTATTATACATTGAACCACTTGCGGCATGCACACGATAATCTAAATAGGCAGGGAGAGGTTGCTTAGGTAATCTTTCAAGTAAATCATCACGAATGATATAAATAGTAACTCCAGCAGGACCCACATTCTTTTGAGCCCCAGCATAAATTAAACCAAATTTTTTAACATCAATAGGTTCGCTTAAAAAACAAGAAGACATATCGACAAATAGAGGAATCTTACCTGTATCGGGATATTCGTTATATTTACTGCCATAAATAGTATTGTTATCACAGATGTAAACATAGTCAGCATCCTGATCAAATTTAACATTTTTTAAATCAGGAATTTTTTTAAAACCATCTTTCTCTCCATCCGCAACGACATTCACTTTGGCAAATAACTTTGTATCCTTAATTACTTTCTTTGTCCAAACACCAGTATTAACGATATCGACCTTACCAGTAAAAGCAAAATTCATTGGAATCATACCAAAACCCAAAGTCGCACCACCTTGAAGAAAAATCACTTTATAATTTTCCGGAATTCCAATCAATTCCCGCAAGTCAGCTTCCGCCGCATCGATAATATTTTGATAAAATTTGGAGCGGTGAGACATCTCCATGACCGACATGCCTGATCCGTCTTTATCAAGCATTTCTGCCGCTACTTGTTCAAGAACTTCTTCAGGCAACATAGCTGGTCCAGCAGAGAAATTGTAGATTCTGTTTTCTTTCATTTTAATCTCCTTTTCTAATATAAATATTAACCTCTAATGCTTTTAGCTTCGAGATAATAACGCTTTTCTGATGCATGCCCCATTGAAAAACTTTTTCGAGGGAGAACTGCATCTTGACTAACAAAGGCAAAGATATCATTTTTGCCCAAAGCAGGCATCTTAATTGCAACAGAATTTGACTTCTGTTTTGCAATATTTAATAGTGATGATTCATCATGAATATAATCGACAGATGATTGAGGATTATTTTGTAAATACTCATCAATAAATGTTTGAATTATTTTATAGGTATTAGCAACATTCAAAGGAGTTTTAATAACCTTTTTACCATTAATTTTATCAAAAATATAGCATTCACGACTTGGACCATCGCATAATTTTTGCAACTTTTTTTCAAAATTTGGATCGACATGATAGATGATTCTATGAATGGGTTCAAAGTTAATTCCCTCATCGTAGACATTGTTCGCTTCCACTAGTGCAAATCGCGCTGGATGATTTTCTTGTTCTCTAGGTGATAATTGAACTTTCAATTTTTCCCAATGCGCCTTAGCAGTCGCTAGCGAATGATTACCATCACCAACAATAAAATTTAACCCATTATTATTTTTAATGCATAATTGTTCAAATAAGTCGATTATCGTTTTTGTATCCTCAATTTTGTATCCCCTTATATGACCGCCATTTTGGTTTAGATCAAAATCATAAAGAAGAGGAAGACTCATTTTCTTCTCGTATAAAGGTTCAACAATTGTTTTATTAGGATCATCAAATAAGAGTAAAGTGTGAGGCAACTCAATTGGAGCGTCCTGACGTATTTCTAAACGAGGAGGTATTCGCTCTTCAATAGTCGCTTCACTAGCTTTAATTGAACATTTAGTTCCTCTTTTATACGAATAATCTTCTAAGTCAATTGCTAATATTAAGCCCAGACGTCGAGTGTTATATGCCGTTGTTCTTTCAACAAGAATAAAGCAAGGACCAATGTCTTCCAATATTCCATTAGCTAAATATTGTTCAATATTTTTATTTATCTCCTTAATATATTGTTTATTATCAAAAGATTCCAAATATGCTTCAGGAAAAATCATATGAAAAGTTGACGGCTTATCGCCAATCATTTGTTTCAAATCATCCCAATATTTTTTTTGGCTAGTAAATTGATCGCAAGCAATCACGGCATATGCAGTCATATCTGTGCCCTTTTTAGGAAGCAAAATATGTGGAACTCTAATGGTAGTAAAAGACATGATTAGCAAACACCTTGAGCTAGCATAGCATCTAACACTTTTAAGAATCCGGCGATATTAGCACCGAGCGCGAGGTTGCGTGGTTGATTAAATTGAGCAGCTGTTTCATAACATTGGATAAAGATATTCTTCATAATGGTTTTTAATCTCTCGTCAACTTCTTCAAAAGTCCAAGATAAATGCATAGCATTTTGACTCATTTCTAATCCTGAGACAGCAACACCACCAGCGTTACTCGCTTTTCCAGGACTAAATAAAATATCATTATCATTAAAGAAACGAATCGCCGCAAGATCGCACGGCATATTAGCGCCTTCAGCAACTAAATAACATCCATTTTTCTTTAATTGCTTAGCGTTTTCCAAATTGATTTCGCCTTGTGTTGCACAGGGCATAGCGATTTCACATGGCACATTCCATAAATCGCGAGAAACATTACTATGTTCAACATGAGGATAACGAGCAATATAATCTCTAGTGAATTCGCCTTTGTTTTTAGCCAATTCAATAATTTCATTAACACGAAGGCCATTGGAATCACTTACATAACCATTAATATCACTCATTCCAACAATAATAGCCCCCAAATCAGAAGCTTTCTTTAAAGCCATGGAACCAACCTTGCCTGATCCAGAGATAATAACTTTTTTACCTTTAAAATCAGTGCTGAGATAAGTTTTTAAAATTTCCTCTACAAAGTAGCAAAGGCCATATCCTGTAGCTTCTGGACGACCGAGTGAACCACCATAAGAAACATTTTTACCAGTAAAGATACCGCCCCATTCATTACGAATTTTTTTGTATTGTCCAACCATATAGCCAATTTCACGAGCGCCAAAGCCTAAATCGCCAGCGGGGATATCAGTATTAGGTCCAATATAACGATAAAATTCATCCATAAAAGATTGGCAAAATCTCATAACTTCATTGTCACTCTTCCCACGAGGATCAAAATCAGAGCCACCTTTTCCACCGCCCATTGGAAGGCCTGTTAAACTATTTTTAAATGTCTGTTCAAAACCTAAGAATTTAAGGATTGAAACGTTGACTGATTTATCAAATCTCATTCCGCCTTTATAAGGTCCGATGGCCGAATTAAATTGAACACGATAGCCAGTGTTGACTCTAATTTTATTTTGATCATCAACCCACGGCACACGAAATTGAATTATTCTTTCAGGAACAATAATTCTTTCAAGAATCGCCTTTTGCTCAACGCGGGGATCTTTTTCCACTAAAAAATCCATTGAATCAAAGAATTCCTCAACCGCTTGAATAAATTCTGGTTCGTTACTGTATTTGCTTTTGACCCCAGCCAAAAGCGCATTCAGATAATCACTTCTATACATTGTTTTTCCTCCTCTTGTTTGCCGGAAAAGAAAAAAATATCCCCCCTGGGACAAACACTACAAAATATAGGACGAGATGTGTAATATGCACATAAGAAACTATGAATAACTTATCATGTTAGAATTTTTTTTACAAGACAATAAAATAAGAAAACGATTGATAGTAAAGACAGCAAAGCTGTATTTATGTCTTTTATGAATTTTAATGAATAATTATCGAAATATAAAAGTTAAAAGAATCAATAATTGGCATCATATCAGTAGCAGTATTAAAGACAAGATGGTCTAATATTGTTTTGATTCCAATTCCAATTAAAATGACACCACCGATAATTTCCGCAATTGCGTATTTTCCTTTTAAAAGGCGATTAATGCCACCACCGAGAAAAATGCCAATAGCGGAGATAATAAAAGTCACAACAGCAATAATTCCTGTTTCAACAAAAATCGACCAATCAAAATTATTTGCGACCAAACCCATTGTCATCGAACAAAGAGTAACGCCGATGATCAAAGCATCAATACTTGTGGCGATACCTTGAAGGAATACTTCTTTATAGGAAAACATCTTTGGTTTAGTTTGTTCTGGCTTGGCAAGAGCTTTAATGCCATCGAAAAGCATCTTTCCACCAATAAGGGCTAAGAGAATGAAAGCGACCCAATGATCAAAATCACGAATATAGGCATAAAAAATAGTACCGACAAAATAACCAATAAGAGGCATGATTCCTTGCATCAATCCAAATGTGATAGCGATGATAAGGGCTTTTTTCTTATTGAGATTGCAAATAGATAGACCATTACAAATGGAAACCGCAAAAGCATCCATTGCTAGCCCAATACCAATAAGAAATATTTCCCAAAATGTCGTCCAAAACACATTCATAGCTTTTATTATTTTATAGTCTCAGATGATATTTACAATAAAAAAGACGAATAATTTCGCCTTTTAAAAAAGTGTGTTAACTCAATAATTCTTTCGATTATCAATATTTTGATATTCAGCATATAATTTCAAACAAACTTGGCGATCAAGTTCAACAATTAATTTCTCTCTCATCTGGCTGTTGCATTTGATAAAATTTGGCGTCTCGAAAACCAATTTTATTAGTGTCCATGATATTGCAACCATAATAAACTTTTTCACTGTTTGCCCATAATATAGCCAACATGCACATGGGGCAAGGCTCTTCAGTGGTGCAAATCTCACAACCACTCAAATCAAATGTTCCCAATTTTTTACAAGCTTTATGAATGGCCATCATCTCTCCATGACAGGTCGGATCATTATTTTTAATGACTTAATTATGAGCTTTTGCAATCACTTCGCCGTTCTTGACAATAACCGCTCCAAAAGGTCCGCCATGCCCAGCGTGGATGCCATTTCTCACTTCGATGATAGCCATTCTCATAAATTTATTCATACAACATATCTTTTAATATCACTACTATAATAGTGAAATATCTTTCTAATATGAGATTTAAGCACGTAAATTGCAAAAAAAGATAAATGTATCTATATTTAATGCATGAAATTATTTGAATCTGGCGAAGACTATTTAGAGAGAATTCTTATTTTGAAAGATAAGCTCGGTCATGTGAGAAGTATCGACATTGTCAACGATATGCATTTTTCTAAGCCTTCCATTTCTGTTGCGATGAAGAAGTTAAAAGAAAATAACTATATCATTATCGATTCTGAAGGTTTTATTACTTTAACGAAGAAAGGCGAAAAAATTGCCGCTAAAATTTATGAGAGGCATATTCTATTAACCAAATGGCTCGTTTCCTTGGGAGTAAAAGAAGAAATTGCTCGTCAAGATGCTTGTAAAATTGAACACGATTTATCAGATGAGACCTTCGCAGCTATAAAGAAAAATTTTCAATAAATTAGATAATAATTTATGCATTTTAGAGTGTCTATGATATAATCTAGGCACTTTTATTTTAGGAGGTCATTAAGATGATTAGCAAAAAATTAGCCATTGATGTCTTAAATGCATCCTTAGCCACAGGAGCGGATTATGCCGAAATCTTCTTTGAAGATAGCACTTATTATTCTGCTTCGCTTGAGAATGGAAAAGTTGAAACTTCTTCTTCAAGTTCTCTCTGCGGTGTTGGATTGCGTTTATTAAAAGAAAATCAATGCGTTTATGGATACACAAACGATTTATCCAAGAAAGGATTATTGGCTTTAGCCAATTCATTAAACAAATCATTTCAAGGTGAGAGACTCATTACAGTAAGCAAACTAGAAATGATTAGATGCAAAAACCGCAATCCTGTTATCAATAGTTATAGCAATCTTCCTCGTGAAGAAAAAATTGCCCTTGTTAAAGAAGGAATTGCTGAAATTGAAAAAGATAAGGATCCACGAATTGTTCGTTATATTGGATTTTTCATTGATAACCATCGCTTTGTTGCTATCTTTAATTCCAAAGGAAAATGGTTCAAACGTGATAGTGAATTTGGCCGCTTAGGCTATAACGCTGTTGCTGCTGATAAAAATGGTTTTGAAACATCCTTTGAGGGTCCAGGTTGCCAACAAGATATTTCATATTTCAAAACAAAAATTGACGTGCGCAAAGTAGCTCGCCAAGCCGTTAATACTGCTTTAAAAATGTTAACCGCTAAAGAATGCCCATCAGGCAAAATGCCAGTAGTGATTGGTAATGGTTGGGGTGGAGTTTTATTCCACGAAGCATGTGGCCACGCACTTGAGGCTTCTGCTGTTGCTAAGGGCCTTTCTTGCTTTAGTAATAAATTGGGAGAAATGATTGCCTCCCCAATTGTCACCGCTGTTGATGATAGTACCATTCCTCAAGAGTGGGGTTCCATTGACATTGATGATGAAGGCAATCTTGGCGAAAAACGTATTCTCGTGAAAAATGGCAAACTAGTCAATTTTATGATTGACGATTTTAATGGCCGCCGCATGGGCAAACCTGGTAATGGTGCTTGCCGCCGACAAAATTACCGTTTCTGTCCAACATCAAGAATGAGCAATACTTATATTGCCAATGGTAAATCGACACCAGAAGAAATCATTGCTGCTACTAAATTAGGATTATACACAGTTGGTTTTAATGGCGGTTCGGTCGATCCAAGTACTGGTGAATTTAATTTTGGTTGTTCTGAGGCCTATATTATTCGCGATG
>JBAYZW010000038.1:0-8202 GCA_041672305.1 Bacilli bacterium | reverse complement strand
CAATAAAATTCATCGTATTTGTGCTTTCCAAAGCAATCGTATTACCATCGATATCAAATATGCCATTAGTGGTAAAAAGTAAATCCATTCCGTCGTATCGCGATATATATGTTCCACTCGCGGTATTGTTGCCCCCATCAGTGATTGTAAATTCTTTGTTATCACCAAAGCTAAACTCAATTTGGTCATCGCCATAATGTCCATTTAATTTATATTCAAAAGCATCTTGAGGATAATTTTCTAAACCAAACATGATATCAAGATCATCATTTTCAAAGGTTGTACAATAATAATATTTAGCATCTAATTCAGACTCAGCAAGAGAAGTAACACTAAAAGTTCCTTCCCAATCATCCCAATAAGAATCGCCAGTTGTATTGTAAGTAACAGCACCATTAAAAGTGTCTTTCAAGAAAGTATAGAAACCATCTGTTTTAATACGGTTCAGTGTAAATGTCATTGAATGCTCATCGTTGTCGCCATCTCTTATTATTTTTAAAGAAGCAATATGAGAATTAGAAGGATTATAGTATAAGACTGTTTCAACAACACCATTTATTTCTATTTCACCAAAATTCATGTAAGTTGAAATTCCTTGAACAAAAATAGTAAATTTTCCATCACTTGATTCCCATTTTGTATTAGCTGAAAGAGAACCAGAAAAAAACAATGAATCACATGAGCAAAGTGGCAAAACAACAACTCCCAAAATAATAGACAATATATGCTTTCTATATTTCATATCTTTATTTATTTTATCATAAGAAATGAAGGAACATGATGGTTAATTGTTGTTAAATGCTTTCTTCCATTCGCTAAGTTTATAAAATAATGTCTCGCCTTTCTTCCCTCTTGATGTTGGGGCGGGGAGGCACTGCGCTTTATATTTATGCCCAGTTATTTCATTAAAATGATCGAGAACATATTTACTGGTAGTGAGTATTATTTTAATATCGCGATTTTTTAAGGCTTCTTCGATAACATCGATATTATATTTTGTATAAGTCGAATGAGAGGGAAGGATGATATCACTATCATTATCCGTATTAGTGGTTCTCATCTCCACTCGTCGATAAATATCCGTTATATCAATGTTATTCTCTAATAATAAAGCGTGAAGTTTTTCTCGATTCTCATCATTAGGATGACGACATAATTCATTTTTCACTTTGACTAATGTCCCTTTTTCAGCAATTTCTTCTTTTACTATTTTTCGATTCTCAGAGGTATTCAGCATCGTTGAAATGTTTATATCCATGTTTTTACTAAATAAAGCATAGTCTAACAAATACCAAAAGTTATTCTTATCACTACCGTAGAAATAACGATCATATCCACCACGCGAAGTAAAGGAACCAAGAATCAGTATTTTGGTCTTTTTATCAATCTTCTCGTTTCTCCGCCACAAGGGAGTATCTCTTTTATCGCTCATCTTATTCATTATAATAAATGTTTTTAAAAGAACCCAATTATTAGATAATACTAATGAGGTATCACTATGATTATTACGGCTTATGTCCTTTCCATTATTGGAATTATCTTATTTCCTATCAGTGCTTTGATTATCAATTATTTTAAAAAGACTAAATTACTTCCAGCTTTAAAGAAATACAAAGCCTATACATCAGCCTCTAAAAAGATGTATATTGCTTTTTTAATATTTGGCTTTATTGCCATAGCGATTGGTATTGGCGCTCTTATTCTCATCGTTTTAAATATCGATGCCGAAGCTTCGGTAATATTAAGCGCCATTTCTTTATTTTTCACTTTGCTAAGCGTTCTTGGCTTATATGACATTTCTTTCGATTACGAAGCTGTTGATAACCATTATGTCTATACATCACGTTTTGGCAAAAAACGTCAGTATAAAATTGAAGATGTCAATAATTTCGTTCCATTTCAATCCGGAGTAATTGTCCAAGACAAAATGGGCAAAAAACTTTTCACGATGTCCATCGCGGGTGCTAATGTCGCTGACTTCTTCAAAGCCTTAGACGCCGCCAAAACTAATCAATATAACAATGAGGAGATTGATCAGGAAAATCCTATTAATATTGAGACGGGATTAGATGAAGAAGAGACCGCTTTACTAGAAGAATATGGCAAAAAATATCAAGCTTTATATCTAAAAAACTTCAATCGAAATCTCGCTATTATGATTGGGGCTTTAATTATTGTTTTTGCCTTTGCTCTTTTGGTGTGTTACCAATTAAGCTTAATGCGTCTTTTATTCCTCTTCTTTATTCTTTTTGTTTTAGCTTTTATTACTATCATGGTCGGAAGCTTAAATACACGTAAACAAATAAAAGCGATGAATCTCCATAATTTAGGTTTGAAAGGATATCGTTCTTTCCCTGAAGTTAAAGGTCATGGAAAAATGATGAGACGCAATGTGGCTGCTATTATGTCGATGGTGATATTAACTGGTGTTTTTGCGCTTATTTTTACGATATCTCCTGACGAAATTAAAGTTGATTATAGTTCGTTGCAAACTAAAACTGGCTCATTAACAGCGAAGGAAATTTACGTTGATGATTATCAATATTATATGGGAATATCTCTTGATGATGAGATGATTTTATATTCCGCTCCCGTCCGCGAAATAGTCTATCAAGGAAACGCTGCTCTTTATAACGATTTTGCCGTTGGTCAAACAATTGTTATTCACTATCAAGAAAATGATGATGAACAGCAGTCATCTTACTATGATGAAAAAGTGCCTTGCTATTCTTTCTATTACATCAGTATCAATGGTACGACATATTACGATGAAACTGATCATCAGGCCTTTTATAATTATTACAAAACTCTATGTTTGACTTATTCAATAATCCTATATGTTATCTCAGGCCTTTTAATTGTGGGTCCTCTCCTCTACTTGCCTATTTCTAAGAAGCAAGAAAAGAAGGAAACGGTTGAAATATTTAAAAAATAGTGGCTTTTTAAACCCTATTTCATGATTTTGCGCAGTTGAAATTGTCCTTCCAGAGGGTTTTTCGGATTGGTGATATGAACACAAGAAAAGCCACATTTATTGATATAAAAATTATGGTTGCGGTGCGAAAAGATTGGGGTTTCAGTTCTCCATTCTTTAGTATGGGGAAATAAGGCTTCAACATGAGACCACACTCTCGTTCCATAGCCTTGATTCTCACAAGCCGGATCGATAAAAAGACAACCGAGATAATTGATGCCATTGGGATTGATAAAGAGATTAATCCCACCGATAGGTTTATCTTCCATTAAGATGACATAGGCCGTCGCTTTTAAAGAGAGGAACCACTTTCGTAAGAAATCGCCATTGTCATAGCCTTCAGGTCCACCACCGGGAGTGTGCAGATGAATTCTTGCATCCTCATCAAAAGCTTCTTTCATAATGGGAGAAAGAATTTCGATATCTTCAGGGGTAAATTTTTTTAACTTTAGCATAGTAATTTCCTTTTTAATGATTTAATCAAAGATTATGCCTATAACTTAATTAATCATTATAATACAAAGTTTAGTTCTCATATGATAGATGCCTATCTTGTTTTTGTCAAAGTTAAACCATTAATTAGAGTATGTTCCTTAGTAACTGTTAACAAAAAGATTAGATTTGTTTGATTTAAAAAAGGTCTTACTAATCACTAATTACTCTAAATGAGTGGCTAATGGTGCTTGCTACTACACATTCGGTGATCCAAGCATTATGATCTGGAACTTATTAGCTCCGATGATTCTCATTGCTGTTCTCGGTCGATACTTCTACAAAAAGACTGGCAATATTTGGACTGGCGCAATTATCTGTGCTTTAATCCTTGTCACCATGTCAGTCACCATCACTCGTCATACGACTGGTGCGATGTTCTATTTCTAATATTTCAAGCTTAATAATTAGCTCATGGTAAAAATAAGAGGAATCAAATTAATTGGCTCCTCTTTTTATATTATTTGTGAAAGTAAAATTAACTATTCAAAAATGTTTTCAATCTTGAATAAGGGATAGAATAACCATATCCGTAAATTATTTCATTTGATGTGTCTTTTAATCTAAAGGATGTCATTCCAATGATTTTACCATCACTATTCAATAAGCAACCACCTGATGACCCTGGATAAATGTCAATATTTGCTTGAATATATGTTTGTGTTTCTTGATTAACAACTATATTAATTTCCGGAATGCTGATTATCCCGTTCATTATGCCAATACCTTGATTATTGGAATTTCCAATTGCGTAACAATTTTGACCATATGATATTTCTTTATTTGAAAAATTTAAATGGCCTCTCGAAGACATTAATTCATAATGGATTAGAGCGATATCCAACGTTTTATCATATTTAACGATTTCAACATTTGTATAATCTACTTCATCAGGAAATTTTATTGAAACGTCATTTGCAAGTTCAAAAGATTCACCTTCACCATTAATTGATAAGGCGTGAAAATTAGTGAGCATATTTCCTGAATCATCAATTAAAAAGGCACTAGCGTTGGATTCTTCAGTTGTTGAAGCAAATCCAACACGCAATTGTGCAACAGATAAAATTAATGATTCAATATCTAAAGGTTTGTTATAACAAAATGAAAATGAAATTACACTTGATATAATTATGCACGAAACTAAAAACGAAATAATCCAAATTATTTTTTTTCTATGCATCGACAAAATCCATTGTATTTGTGCTTTCTAAAGCAATTGTATTACCATCGATATCAAATATGTCATTAGTGGTAAAAAGTAAATCCATTCCGTCGTATCGCGATGTATATGTTCCACTGGCAGTATGAGAATTACTATCAGTAATTATAAAGTCTTTATTATTACCAAAACTAAACTCGATTTGATCATCGACATAAGATCCATAAAGTTTATATGTGAAGGCTGATTCTTCATAACTCTTTAAGCCAAATATGATATCAAGATCATCATTTTCAAAGGTTGTGCCTAAATAAAATTTGGCGTTTAATTCAGATTCAGCAAGAGGTGAACCAGTAAAAGTTCCTTTCCAATCATCCCAATAAGAATCGCCAGTTGTATTACGAGCAACCGTGCCAGTAAAAGATTCATCCGTGAAACTTAAAAAACCACCATCACTAATTCTCTTTAAATTTATACCTATCGAGCATTCATCACGACTAATTTCGTCATTATTTAAATAGATAAGCATTGAATTATAAAACATACGAAAAACAATATTTTCAATAGAACCATTTATTTCCATTTGCCCATAATTTTCTAAAAAGTACGCGCCTTGTGCAAACATGGTAAATTTCCCATCATCAGATTCCCATTTCATATTTTCCGAGAAAAATCCATCAAAATACGAAATGCCACAAGACGTTAGTGGCAAAACAACAATACCTAAAACCAGAGAAAGAATTTGTTTTTTAAATTTTGTTTTCATATTTTAATTTACCACAATATATCCCCAAACATATTGATTTTGCGGATAAGAATTACTACATAAAGTGTTATTATCATCAAGAATTTCAGAAATAGAAGAAAATGTAAGCGAGTTTTCTTCGTTTATATATCCCTTTAAATTAAACACCTCATAAGTATATGAATTGCTGCCTACTGTTACTGATGGATTTGCTCTAACATAAACTGTATGGCATGCACCTGAATAGATAACATTTCCATCATTATCAGTATGGTTCCAAAAAGAAACTATTCCTTGACGTTTTGACGATAATAAATTTTCATATGTCGATAATGAACCAGTACTATTAAGCGAGTGAGTTCCAATTAGTAATTGTAATACATCGCCAACATCATGCAATTGTCCAGAATACCATGTCAAAAATTCATTAATGCATATTGTAGCAGCAATAATGGCATCTTCTAAAGCTACAACTGTAATTGTATATTGAGCAGAGTAAGTAATATATAAAACTGTCCGAAGCCACCATGGTTGCAATTGAATATAAACATCCAATATAACAGCAGCTAATACAGGGACTAAAGAGAGAAGTATAGGAACGATAACTGTATCAAAAACAGTCAAAAATGCATTTACATATATATCAAGCACTTCGTCTGGAATAGGGTTGGTTCCAAAGGCACCTAAAAATAAATCAGCATTACATAATTCAACTAAAGCAATAATTGTTGCTAAATCAGGATTAGCCCCAGAATCATAAAGAAGATTATAAATAGCGATGCATTCGCATCCGGCGTAACTCACAGTACCACCATCTGGTCGATCAAATAAATTTAAGCCAAATTTCCAATCAGTATAATAAGACTGATTATTAACAAAACCAACTGGAGCATCAAAAGCAGAATTGTGTTCATAATCCAATCTAGCTAATTCCATTTTTGCTTGGTAATACAAATATGGTAATGGGCCATCTGCCAACAAATCAGGAACAACAATAAACGAAGCAGATAAGCCTAATGCCTCGTCATATGTAGCAATTGATTCTGAAATAGCAATTATTGGGTACATTGATGAGCCACCACCACAATAATCATTGGCTAGAAGATAATAATTTGGAGAGGACGGACGGACATCATTTTCTATCCAATCATTTCCTATCAAATCTGAGGCATAGGCAACAACGCCATGAACATCAATTTTAACATCAATGTCTCCATTTTCGTTTACAAAAGGAAAACCATATAAACTTTCTTTTTCAATTGTTGCTCCATCTTTAGCAATAACACTAAGATCAAAAAACATGAGATCTATAAATTTTAAATAATAAACATCATATTTCAATCTATAACCGTTATCCAAATTGCCTTCGTTCAAATAATCAATCGTATAAAACTCCTTTGTTGGAGCAGTAGACGAATACTTAACAGCATCATCTGTTACAGAAATGACGGCATCGTCAAATGATGAAAGGTAATTAACAGCTTTGGCGTTATAATCCGCTAAATCTCCAGTCGCTTCTGGAGTAATGATCTTTTTATTGTTTGAATCTTCATTAATCGGTATAGAAGAAATAGCAATAGAAAAAATGGAAAAAATAATAATCGCTAATTTTTTTGATAGCATAAGCGATTCCCCTTATACACAAAAATGATAACACTATCGATTTGAAAAATAATCAAAAAATGTATCAAAAAAATAAAATGAAATTTTATTTGTTTTGTTCTTTGTGAATTTACCGTTCAAGTGCAACACTTCAAGGCAATAAAAAGCTCATATCAATCCTGGTGTAAGATATAGTTGCGACACTTATCTACAGGAGGTTCTTTATGAGCTATTATCATTTTGCCATAGAAGAGCGGATTAGTATTAAACATCTGCTAGCTAAAAATGTATCAATTCGTCAAATAGCGGTAGAACTTGGCCAATCTCCTAGTTCTATCTCTCGAGAAATAAAGAGGAATTCAACCCTTCCCAATGAATACGGTGATAAATATAGAGTTCAGATAGCTGAGAAGCTAACTAAAAAGCGAGTTTCTATCGCGCATAATATCATTCAGTTTCCTTTGGTAGTCATTCAAATAATTGAACAAAGAATCAAGGAGACCTGGTCTCCAGAACAAATCGCAGCATTTTATAAAAACGAAGACTTTCCTTGTTATAAAACCATCTATAAATGGATCATCGAGGGAACGATTGCTAATGGAAATAAAGCTCTTCTTAGAAGAAAAGGCAAGGGTGGATGGTATGAAACAAGAGGGAAACATAATCGAGGTAAATCAATACGAAAAAGAGATAAAATGATCTATAAGCGAGCGGATTATGGTCATTGGGAAATCGATACAGTGGTATCTGGACTAGGAAAATCAAAAGCTTGTTTCATTACCTTGATTGAAAGAAAATCGCGATTTTATAAAGCTATCAAATCACCGAATAGGAATGCGGATATTGTAGCGAGATTAATCATAGATTATCTAAAACAATTTCCTAGCGAATTAGTCAAGACAATCACGACTGATAATGGCAAAGAATTCGCGGAGTGGAAGCAAATAGAAAAAGAACTCAACTGCGAAATCTATTTCTGCGATACATTCTGTGCTTGGCAGAAAGGATCAAACGAGAATACAAACGGACTTCTTAGAGAGTTCTTTCCAAAAGGCTATAACTTAAGTAGATTTACTCAATCTTACATTGATAAAAAGGTAGATTTGATAAACAATAGACCTAGGAAATGTAACAATTGGATATCTCCATCAAAATTGATGCACGAAGCTATTTCTGAGTGTTGCACTTAAGATTACAATTTACTTTGTTGACATTGCTTAGTAAATAATG
>JBAYZW010000037.1:0-8331 GCA_041672305.1 Bacilli bacterium | reverse complement strand
CACTTATCCCACCCATATAGACAAAGATAACAATCCAAGGAGTGATTCCAGCAATTGCTCCATAAATGAAAGGTGACCAATTAACTTTTTTCTTCTCTTTGCCACTATTCATTTTTTCCATGAATAAACCGAAGATATTCATCAAAGCATTAAGAACAAAGATTAATATCAATGATCCAATATCATAAATACCAAATAATGTCGCAATTAAACAAATCATAATTGAAGAGCTTAAAGCATATTCATACCAGCGGAAGCGATTGATACCTTGATCTAAATCGCGACGATAGATATTAAAGGTCTTTTTGGGAATGGAAATAATGGCGTGAGCCGCAGCCGAAATCAAAAGGAATGTTCCTACCAAGGCTGCAAACGGTAAAGCAAATAAAACTTTTTGGTTTACAAAGAGACTCTGCGTAATCGGATTAAAATCGAGATAATACTGAATAATATCAGGCTGGAACTGAGCGATGTTCACAATCAAGGCGGGAATAAGGAAAATCATCAAGATCCCTTGAATAAAATGCAAAATGCCCATGATGATGTTGAACCGGCGCAGTTTAAGAGCTGTTGTTTCTAGCATAAAGAAATCCTCACTTTTTAAATGTGTGCTTGTTTTTTTTATTATATCTTATTTATCTAATTTTGCTAATTTAGTGCTCATAAAAATGAATTAATTAAGGCATATATTTGATGTCATCAATCTTTATTGGCAATGCTTTTTTTGTTTTATTGATAGAAAAATTAATTCGGTATCGAATCAATTTCCTAACCAAACACTAAAAATTATTGTTATAACATTATTAAGGGAAAATTCACCCGATAAATATTCTATCAAATGTGATAATTAATTGAATGATGAATATAAAATTCTATCCTCATAAAAAGAAATTTATATATAAAAAACACCAAAGATGAGGACTAGACTAGTATTTTTTTCCATAAAACGTTTTGGCTTTTTCTGTCACATTTTTGATAAAATCAGTTTTTGCTATGGTATAACCATCACGATTATGCTCATATTCTTTAGCTAAACTCAATTTTAATGCCTCGTATTCATGAGCAATATCAGGGAACGCAATGAGATAATCACGAAAATATAATTCATCTATATCTTTGTTTTTACGGATATGGAGATGATAGACTTTCTCTGCAAATCCATGTTCAGTGTAACCTTTGTTAAAGGCAGCGCGATTATGCCTTTGGTACATTAACAAATAGCCATTTCTTTTCAATACATCAATAACTTCATCAAAATAAGAACGATTTACTTCAATTAAAATATCGACAATATCTTTCGCGTAAATATCAGGGATTGCCGTGCTTCCGATATGTTCAATGCGAATAATTGGAATGTTTTTTAAAAGGCCTTCCAATAAAGATTTTTCTTCCAAAAAGTTTTGCTTCCAGATCTTTTTATGAGGAACGAGAAAAATCGGGAATAATTGCCATAATTCTTCTATCGACATTTCGCTCAATCTTTTAGTCATAAATCCAATATTAATATAGCATATTCGTTATTTCTTAATCATTTAATCAAGGATTATAATGGTTCTTTTCTAAATGATTGATAGAAACCTGTTTCCACAAAATGGATTTTTTTGCAGCATAAATAAGAAAGAGAATGATTATCAGTCATGACAAGAATTTCGCGATGATTCGTTTGTTTAGCTTCCCCAATAGCGGTTTGTAATAAACTAATTCCAATTTCCGCATTGACTGTTTCAAGAGCGTAAATTTCCATAACTTTCTCATCCCATAATGATAAAGGGATGTATCCTCTTATTTCTTGATTATTCATGCACATATAGATGGCCCAATCATTTAAGTGTTTAAAAATTCTTCGACTGTTCCAATACATGTCGCCATTTTTAGCATCATATTCATATCATTAATAATAATTAAAAGATTAAAAAAGCCTCTTGAATGAACAATTAATAAGTCCAATTTAAGGGCAATAATGCATTTATTGGTGCGGCTAAGAGGATTTGAACCTCCATGAGTTTAACCTCACTAGAACCTGAATCTAGCGCGTCTACCAGTTCCGCCATAACCGCAACGAAGATAGTATATACTTTATAATAAATAAATACCTTATTATTTTAATGTGCTATAATACGCTCTATGGTTAATTTACTCCGCAAACTTTTCATTAAAAACTACCAGAATGTCGAAGATCCTAACGTGCGTCAAAAGCATGGTTTTTTAGCTTCTATCGTTGGCATTATCACCAATTTGTTGCTCGTGGTTTTTAAATTGACTGTCGGCATTTTGATTTTTTCTGTCTCCATTATTTCTGATGCTTTGAACAACTTAACCGATATGGGGAGTAGCGTCGTCAATCTTTTTGGTTTTAAATTAGCGAACAAACCTGCTGATAAAGAACATCCTTTCGGGCATGAGAGAATTGAATATATCGCTGGTTTAATCATCTGTTTTGTCGTCATTGCCATCGCTGTGGTACTAGGCTATACATCGGTAATGAAATTAATAAATAATGCTGGGACTGATTATTCTGATCCCACAGTAAACATTTCCATGTTTATCATTTTAGGTGTAGCTATCATAACAAAAGCCTTCCAAGGACTCTTCTATCGCAAAATGGCGAAGATTATCGACTCTGTTTCATTAAAAGCCTCCGCTCAAGATTCAATTAATGATGTCATTACTACCAGCACTGTTCTAGTTGCCACCATTGTGGAATATATCTTTTATATTAATGGTTACGATGTTCACATTGATGGATGGATGGGTCTCGCTGTTTCTATTTTCATTATCATTACTGGCATCAAATTATTAATCGAGACTTCTAATCCGCTTATCGGCGTCACTCCAGACAGCAAATTAGTTCACTCCGTCGTTCAGGATATCCTCGCTTACCCCAACGTTCTCGGTGTTCATGATTTAATGTGTCATTCCTATGGACCAACAAAGTTGTTTATGACAATTCATGTCGAGGTTGATTATCGAAAAGATATTCTTGTCTCTCATGATTTAATCGATAATATCGAGAAAGAAATTAGTGCTAAATACAATATTTTATTAACGATTCATATGGATCCAATCGTTGTTGATTCACCGAAAATCAATGAACTGAAAGCTAAGACAGAAGAGATTCTCTCACGTTTCCCTGATGGCGAAAAACTTTCTTTTCATGATTTCCGAACCGTCGAAGGACCAACGCACACTAATATTTTATTTGATGTCGTTATTCCGACTGATAGCAAAATCAGTGATGATGAACTTTTAAAGTATCTTAAAATAGAATTTAAAAAGATTAATCCCAATTACTTTTTAGTTGTCAATTTTGATCGCAATTACGTCGATTAATTAATATTTGATGGATAAGAGCCAATATATTGGCTGACAATATTGCGTGGTAAGGCCGCATCTTCATTATAGGTAGCAATTGGCGTTACAACATCGCAGTAAGGAGATTTTAAAGCGATATAATCAATCATTAACATGTAATATGTTTGTGATGAATTAACATAACTAGAGAGACTATATCCACTAATTTGAGAATTTTGTGATGGAAGATAAAAATATCCATAATTTGATAAAGTGTCGGCGATATCAGAACCTTTTACGCTGACAAGATAAAGATAATTATCAAAAGGTAAAGCTTTATATATCATCCCATAAGTGATATCACCACTCGCAATCGAGGCGCGAGCATTGTTCGTTTGGATAGCAAAAATATCGTAGGTATCGCTCGTGTCTTTAACATCTTTAAAAAACTTATAAGCATATTGATTATAAATATTAGGAATATCGTATTTGTCAATGCCGGGACCATCTTCCAATAAGACGGCATCTTTTATCACTGAAATTTCATTATCTAAATATGTCTGATAAAGAGTAGCAGTGGCACTATCATCCACTAAGGAGTCAATTGTGAAGGAACGAGTATCAAGAATCTCGCCATCCTCACTGCTAATGCTAGAAGTAGAGAAATTATAAGTTAAAGAAATGTGACCAACATCTTTGCCATTTGACCAAGCTTGAATGGCGGGAGTGGAAAAACTAGTGTCAACATAGGAAGAATAACTACTCGAATCAACATTGATTTCACCGGTATGAGTATGACCACCAAAAATAGCGTCAACGGCACTACCTTCAGTATAGGAAATGCTAGTGATACTATCATGGAGCAAATAAAGAATAATATCCGCTCCATTAGAACGTAAATAAGTAGACCATTGTGAAACATAACTCGTTGGATCAGCAAAGGATAAACCTTGAACATTAGTGGCTAAAATATCGCTTGTAATGCCTTCGCCAATCGCTCCAATGATTCCAATATGGACACCTTTTCGAGTAATTGTTGTATATGGTTGAGCCCAACTGACTGGTTCATGCGTAGAATCTTCAATAATGTTACAGGCTAAATAGGGGAAAGTGGCAGAAGCTTGATTACTATCAATAACATCGGTCGTCCAATCGAATTCGTGATTGCCAATTGCCATAGCGGAAAAATCAAGAAGGCTCATCCAGTCGTTGACCAAGCGTCCACGAGTGATGTTGCTATCAGCACTTCCTTGCCACATATCACCTGAACTAGTTAACACAAAACCATCTTCATTTTGTGATTGAGCGTTTTTCAAATATGTCGAAAGCTTTTTGATACCAGGTTCATAACTCTCATTATCAAATTCAGTCGATCCGTGAAAATCATTTAAATTATAAAAATCTAAATTTTTAGTACCTGTTCTTTGACTATCTTGGGTGGTATCCCACATTTGATCAGGATCAGTAATGTCAGCACTAACGCGAACGGCACATGTGGCTGTAAAACCACCATCGGCTGTTGTGACAGTAATCGTAGCGTTTCCTTCAGCAATAGCTGTTAATAACCCGTTACTATTTACGGAAACAATAGCGTTATTAGAACTTGACCAAGTGACATTTTTATTGGTGGCCGTGCTTGGAAAAATGGTTGGGGTTAAAGTAATAGTATTTTCGACAGTCATCGCTAACGATGCTTGATCGAGACTAACTGAAGAGACAGCGTAAATATCAACAGGCGGATTGACTGTGACAAGGCAAGTATCGGTAAAGTTTCCATCAACTGTTGTCACAGTAACGGTTGCTTGACCACCTGAATAAGCAGTCACCAAGCCGTTTTGTGAGATAGTAGCGATATCACTATCACTAATTGTCCAATCGACATTTTTATTAGTCGCATTAGTGGGAGAGATGGTAGCGACCAAAGTTTCGGTTTCGGCAATATTAAGAGTGAGGTTGGATTCATTCAAGCTGACGCTCGTGACATCGATGTTTTGATTAATCGGACTATTAAAGTCACAGGCCGATAAGGCAAAAATACTCAGCAAAATTAAAGGTAAATATCTTTTTTTCATCATTCATTTTCTTTCTTTTGGCGTTTCGCGTCTTCTTCTTGTTGTAATTTAACAAAGTTAACTTTATTAAACAACGTCATTGGTAATTTATCAATAAATTCCACTTCTTTTGGAACGGCCCAACGAATGAGATATTTTCGACAAGTATCGATAATTTGATTAATCATTTCTTGTTCATCAAAATAATCAGCTACCACAAAAACTTTGACCGCCGATTGCAAACGAGGATCAGGAATCTGCACAGCGCAGCAATTCTTGACACCAGGAATATGATTGATTAAGGCCTCAATTTCAGTGGGAAAAACACCCACTCCTGAAACTTTAATAACTCTTTTCTTACGCAATTTAAAGAAGATATATCCGTCTTTATCCATATAGCCAAGATCGCCTGTATAAAGCCAGCCATCACGAACGGCATTTTTCGTTGCCGCTTCATCATTTAAATAGCTAACCATAGTCGCGGGACTTTTAATCGTCACCTCACCTACTTCACCAAGAGGGAGTTCTTGTCCATTTTCATCCACGATGCGGAAAGATACACCACGGAGTGGATAACCAATGGAACCAAGACGATTATGTTCAAACGTATTAATAGATATGGCAGCGACTGATTCAGTTAAGCCATAACCCTCAAAAACTTGGCAAGTTGAGCCTTGTTTTTTCATGGCGTCATCAAAACGTTTCTTCAAATCAGCCGATAAAGTGTCGCCGCCTGAAAAACACACTAATAAATTCTTTAATTTTTTCGATTCTCTAAATGGTTCGTAATCAATAAGACTTTCGTACATTGTTGGAACACCAACGCATAATGTCACTTTCGTTTTATTCATCGTCTTCACTACTTCTTTAGGGGAAAATTTAGGAATTAAAATACAATTCATAGAATTGGTAAGACTGTTGTGCATTGTCATACAAAATCCAAAACCATGGAAACTCGGCAAAACGCTGAGCATACCTTGATATTTAAGTTTTTCACGTGGCAAACAAGCCGCCACATCGGTTTGATCGACAATAAAATTAAAATTCTCATCACAAAGACAGATGATTTTTGGTTCCCCTGTTGTTGAGCCACTATGGAGATAAACAGAGACTTCTTTTGATTTTCCTTCGACTGTTGGTACAGCATGACCAGTAGGTTTTAATTCGTGAACATATTTAAAACCTTTAAATTTGCCACGCCAATGTCCGAGTTTTTTGCGGATGGCGCGATTCATAAATTGATGATAGATAACTTTTTTGAAAGGAGGAAGATAATCTTCAATTCTCGTCACATAAATGCAATCAGCAATTTCACGATATTTATCGACTTCCTTGGCCACTCTTTGCTCAAATAAAAAGGCTAATTTGGTCTTGGTTTTTTCCATAATACTACGAATTTGATTGTAAGGAGTGAAAGGATGAACAAGATTTGCAATCGCGCCGATTTTATTGACGGCATAAACCAAAATAAGAGTGTCAGGAATATTTGGCTGAGCAATAAGAATTACATCATTTCGTTTAACGCCTAAGCGATTAACTAAAATATCAGCCATTCGATTAATGAGTTTATCAAGGGTGCGATAAGAGATTTGCGTTCCTTGATAATAAATAGCCTTCCCAAATGGGGTATTTTTGACCGATGTCTGAACGGCTTGATACAGTGATAAATTTTCGAACATATAAATATCCTCCTAATAATATGCTATCACAGCGAGATTGATCAGATTGAAAAGTGCCATCAAAACAAATTGATGACCAATATAGATAATCAATGTATGACGACCTAAAAAACAAATTGGTTTCTCCCAATTGCCTCGAGGCAAAAGTGATTTTTTATGAGGTCGATAAACAAAATAAGAAATTAAAGCAGCTCCAAAGAAAAACATAATATAGGGGAAAAGAGGAACATAATCAGCTTGAGATGATCCACCAAACATTGAAGCTGGTTCCCAAAAAAGAGGAAAATAAAAATTAGGAACTGTCTCAACATGTTCAGCATGAATGACTTCTGATGAACCAAAATAGCGAATAAAATTATTGGCCATCACCGGAATAAAATACCACGACATTAAGAAAGCAATAAGAGTTCCTGCCGCCAAAGCTTTCCATGAGCGCTTTTGTACGATGCAATAAAAAAGCATACAAAAAGCTAAAACACCTATGATATTAAAATCGACTCTAATCGTTCCTTGGGAAGAGAAAAAACCCAATGCCTGTCCGATATTAGAAACGACGGCAATTAAAAACCAAACAATTAATGTTTCAAATGCTCGCTTCCAATTGCTGTGTGAGAAAGCACAAGAAATGCCTGAAACAAAACAAAAAGCCATTAAGACGGTTGGCTGTATAACAGCGCGCGCATCAGAAGTCCAATACCAACCAAAAAAATCCTGAAAGAATTTATAAATAGTATTCGTCTCATTAGAGGCTTGATACCACATTGCACCAAAATGCTTTAAATTCCAAAAAATATGGTCGACCAAAACCATAACAATTAAAAAGCCTCGTAAAAAATCAATTTCATGAACACGTCGATCAAAGCTTGATCGCGATTCAATTCTTCTTCTTGCAAGTTTAACAATCGAGGACATAACAAAGTTAATTATACCAGCAGATGATAACATATAAAACTTTATTTATTCGAACACGAATAAAGAAAATGATAGATAAATTGTTGAAAGAATAACTTCCAATATGAATCACATCTAAAACAAAAAAAGCAGTCAATAATTAAATTATCACTGCTCTTCTAAATTTTTGATTTTTAATATGAGACATCCCCTTCTCACACTGATAGTCAAAAATTTATTTTGCCACAACTTTTTAAAGCTATTTCTAAAAAATTGAGTGCATCATTTTATAATCACTATGAATGAAAGAACTTTTGATAAGTCATATCATTCTATGACATTGATGTTTTTATAACGCTTAACTAAGCATTAAAAATATTTTACCAAGCTTAACTTGTCTATTCAACATTTTATATACA
>JBAYZW010000036.1:0-8386 GCA_041672305.1 Bacilli bacterium | reverse complement strand
AAGGCATTTGACAGCCAGTCAAAAACAAAGCACAAAACAAAATTATTACTATATGTTTAGTTTTCATTTTTAATCCCCTTTTAATATTATTAGTGTAATCAGTAAAGAGCAGTTTTTCAAATACAATAAAGTGAACATTAGTTTTCTTTTTTATTATATAATCATTATATGCAGCAAATATTGATTCCCGATACGATATTAATCTATGAGATAAAAGGTGAAAACCTCGTTCCTTTTATCAATGATGGAAAAAGTTATGGCTATTGCTATTATGTGACAAAATATGATCCCGCTGATACATCAATGGGTTATTTTAATCACAATAAAGAATTTCAAAAATATCATTCCTTAGATGAATATGAAAAAGAAGAGACGAAATTATTGAAAAGTAAAGCCTTGGAACTTAAAGAAACAATTGCCAATAAAGATTATTATTTAGAAATTTCTCCTTTAGCGGCCGAGTTCAACATCATTTGGAAAAACTATTGCCTTGCTCTTCATGAGAAAAAGGGCAAAAAGTTTGATAAAAGTGAAGAAAAGAGGAATTATGTTCAATTTTGTAAAGAACATAGTGAACTATTTTCTGGTTTTGATATTAGATTTAGTTCTGTAATGTCAAAAGATTTTGAATCAATTGACGATAAAACTGGTGCAATAATTAAAACCTCAACTTTATATGAATGTAGACCAGAAGCTAGTTATGAAGAATTCCTAGAAATGTTTGATATTGCATTTGAATTCAAAATGAATGAAGGATATATCAAAGAAACTGTCGATGAAATTAAAGATGACTATCATTCATTTTTAGAGGTGGCTAAAAAGCTTCTCGCTGAGCATCAAAATGTCGGCTTACTCGTCCCATCATTTTGGAATAGAGAAGTTTATATTCCCAAACACATGAATAATAAAGAAGCAATCAAAATTGATGATTTCTCTCTTTCTGATTTTTTAAAAGCTCAAGACGATACGATTTATTGGCTTAAAAATTAATCTATATTTACCAATAGAATGCCTAATAAAAACTCGCTTTTTTAGCGAGTTATTTAAATAATAATGGGGCGAGTAACAGGAGTCGCACCTGCCAATGTCTGGTTCACAGCCAGATGTGTTAACTGCTTCACCATACTCGCCAAGTGTGCTGATAGCGTTATCTATAATAGCAAGAAAGCATTTACTTTGTAAAGCAAAATAAAATCACCAATTGAGGTGATTCTATTATTAGTTTAATCTTAGCAACTCTTTAAGAATGCTTTATAGGCAAGATAGGCTTCATAAACATCAACTTTGCTGACAATTTCCATCGGAGCATGCATGTTTAAGACGGCGATTCCAGCATCGATGACATTCATATTATAATTGCCGAGGATATAGGCGATAGTGCCACCACCACCTTGATCAACTTTTCCTAATTCGGCACTCTGCCATGAGACGCTTGCTTCATCCATTATTTTGCGAACATAAGCATAATATTCAGGGCTGGCATCATTGGATCCACTTTTTCCACGCGCACCTGTGTATTTATTAAAGACGATACCTTCTCCAAAATAAGCACAGTTCTTTGGATCGTTGACTGAAGCGTATAAAGGGTCGTAAGCCGCTGAAACATCGCTTGACAACATCTTGCTATTTTCCAAGCAAAGACGAGCGTTCCACAAATTACATTTATCACCTAATAGTTTCGCTAGTTTAGCGACGCTATTTTCAAAGAAAAGCGATTGAGCGCCAGTCGCGCCAACCGAACCAATCTCCTCTTTATCAACTAAGATACAGCAACTAGTATAAACACTTGGCTCACTATCTAATAAAGCCCTTAAAGAAGTATATGCACAACTGCGATCGTCATGACCATAGCCAGCAATCATACTTCGATCAAGACCATAGTCTTTGGCTTTACCGGCGGGAACAATTTCAATCTCACTCGAAATGAAATCTTCTTCTTCAACTTGATATTTCTCTTTTAAAAGGCGGAGAACATGAGCCTTAACGGGTTCTTTTTCTTTTTCATCAAAAGGAATATTGCCTAAAGAAATATCGAGATTTTCTCCTTCAATAGCCTTTGATAATGTCTTGCTCATCTGTTCGGCTGATAGATGAATTAATAAATCCGTAATTCCCACAATAGGATCATTTTCATCCTCGCCAATATTAACTTCCACTTTTGTCCCATCTTTTTTGCAGATAACACCATGCAAGGCCAAAGGAATAGTTACCCATTGATATTTCTTTACCCCGCCATAATAATGAGTGTCGCCTAAAGCGAAACCTTTACTCTCATAGATAGGGTTCTCTTTTAAATCGAGACGAGGAGAATCGATATGAGCGCCTAAAATACGCAATCCGTCAACAAGTGGCTTTTCGCCAATAATAAAAGCACAGATATTTTTTTCTTTGTTAAGAAAATAGACCTTATCCCCTGCTTTAACGCTTTCAATAGAAGAAGCATTAACAAAACCTTTCTTTTCTAAAAGTGAAACAGCATATTTAGCCACTAATCTCTCTGTTTTACATTCGCTAAGAAATTTCTTATAATCCTCGCTAAAATTCATCACAGGACCATAATCACTGGCATATTTCTGCCAAGCATTTTTTCGATACATAATAAATACCTCCGTCAACAAGTATTGTTATATTACTCTAAAATTAATAAAAAATATAGAAAAGACAAGAAAAAAGGAGAATAAATTTCTCCTTATTTGATGTTAATAATCTCTTAGCAAGAAGATTGTTATTTGCGAACGCTTAATTCAACGCGCACATCACGATTGCCAAATTGTTGACCATTGATGCCGTTTAAAACATCATCAGTTTTTTCTTTGCCAACTTCAAAGAAGGAAAAACGATCCTTGATGTAAACGTCACGGAAATCATTTTCCGCGACATCAGAAGCGTGATCAGAAACAAACTTCACTAATTCTTCACGAGTTAAACCATCGACACTGCCGATGTTAATGAAAAATCTTTGATTGTTAGGATTGGTATTGAATCTTCTCCCATTGCCACCCTCTGAACGGGATGGACGTGAATTGCGTCTTAATTTGAAGAAAACAGCGCATAAATCTTCATCGCTAACTTCTACTTCATCTTCCGCTAATTCAGCTTTGACCTTAGCGACGACTTCTTTTTCGTGAGATAAATCTTCGCCTAATGTCTCTTTGATTGTGTCTTTTAATGAACTCATTTTTTAAATACCTCTTTCTTTGGTTTAAATGATATTTCCCGGCAATAATCTATTATCTTTTTAAATTTTTTCATGAATCATACCGATGGATGGTGTTAGACAAACACCGCTACTCACTTACGACTGATGAATAGCATCGTGAAATTTCTTGTCTTTTCTTTAAAGGAAAATATCGAAATCTTACGACTTCAAAGATTATCACATTTATTTAATAATAACCATTCTTATTTTTCAAAAATATCATTATCTGTCCTAATGATGGTAAAAGATAACAAAACAAAGCGAGCTATTTAACCAACTTAGCGAGCCCAGAAAGGGAAGTCTCGCGATAGCCCTCTTTTAGATCAAGCCCAGTACTATACATTGTCGCTAAAGATTGATCAAAACTAACTTTAGCCTCATAGGCTGGAATAATTTTCGCAAGAGTAGCGGCATCAATAGCTTTTAAAGCAAAAATAGCACATCTTTCAATGCAAGGAATTTGCACATATCCTTCAATAGGGTCGCAGGTTAAACCAAGTGAATGTTCCATGGCAATTTCTGCCGCTTGTGCAACATTATCAATGCCAATTTTTTGGACCGAAGCCACCATCGCTGCTGCCATCGCACAAGCAACTCCTATTTCCGCTTGACACCCACATTGAGCGCCAGAAATGGACGCATTTGTTTTTGCGATGATACCGATGAGCCCAGCGACTAAAAGGCCTTGAATAATATCTTTTTCAGAATAGTTTTTCATTTTCAAATATGTAATCGCGCCAGGAATAACACCAGCGCTTCCACATGTGGGAGCAATAACGATTAATCCTCCTGCGGCGTTCTCTTCAGCAACAGCAAAAGAAGTCACAGCGACATTCATATGAAGATTAGTCTTTCCGTCTTTCGCTTGACGCATATTCATAAACATTTCACGAGCTTTTCGCTCGACTTTTAGTCTTCCGGGTAATAAACCATGAGCCTCAATGCCTCTTGTACGGGCATTTTCCATCGTTTGATAGACATCGTGAAGATAAGCAATGATATCGGGATCTTCATGATGGAGAACATATTCTTGAATAGTAATATGATTCTTTTTGCAGTTGAGAATAACTTCTTTTAAGTTATGCTCAGGATAGATTTCTGGGCCGATAAAATCATAGGCGTTATCCTTGGTGACGATAGTCCCACCACCAATAGAGAGAATGGTTTCTTTCTTCAATTTTAAACTGCCATCATTGATTTCAAAGACCATCGTGTTCGGATGTTTAACAGGTGTATCGATATCAAAAATAATTTCATGAGGAACATTTTTCAATTCTAAGTCAAGAGCATAATCTGTTAAATGCCCCTTGCCAGTTAAAGCTAAAGAACCAAAAAGAAAAACTTTAATATTTTTGGCAGTAGGATATTTTTTTAAAATGTATTGAGCGGCAAAACTCGGCCCCATCGTATGGGAACTGCTCGGTCCATGACCGATAACAAATATTTCTTTAATCGATCTCATAATTTAATTTTTACCTTCTTTTGCTTTCTTTTCTAAATAAAAATGCATAGCCTCCATAAAATAGATGCTCCATGTAGTTTCATGATGAACACCACGTGAATCGATAAACATCGCAAGATGATGCGCATCAAAATGCTGGTGAGCAAAGTATTGATACATTTTAATTGTCGGCTGAAAAAATTGTTTTTCAAATCCGACGGTTCCTGTATAAAGAATCAGGGTGTTATCGGACTGCTCTTTCATGTTTTTACTATCTAAATATTGTTTTAAAACATCTTTAACATAAAGATTATAGGCTGGAGAAAACGAAAGGCATAACGAAAAAATTTCGGGATAAGAAATAAAACCATTAAGAGCAAAGACACCGCCCATGGAAGATCCGCCAATGCCAGCAACTTCGCTTGTGGAGAAAAACTGATCCACTAAAGGTTTGACCTTATGAACCAAACAAGAGAGTAATTCATCACCATAGGCGTGAGTATGAGGATCAAAAGATATTCCGTTTTGTTTCTTTGGAATAAAAGGAACACGAGAAAATGAATATTCCAAAATACGAGAAAGAGGATTTCTTGGACAATCAATCCCAACAATAATAAAGGATGGATATCCTTCTTTGATTAATTGATGCATCCTCTGATCTAGTTTCCAATCACCATAGGCACTCGTGTGTTTATCAACAAGATTTTGCCCATCTGACATATATAAAACCATATAGCGTCGTTCATGTTGATAATCCTCGGGAAGATAAACACGTACAACTCTTTTCTTTTCATGAGGAACATCCAAGGAAAGAGTCGTCGTCAAAACTTTACCATAACGGACACTTGTTGGTCGGTGCTGATAAAGAGTAAAGGGACCATAATTCTTCATGTTAAAAACTATTCTCTCTCATAACATATAAAACTTCATCAAAAATAATTAACGGCCCTTTATTTGTCGTATCAAAATAATGAAAGAGATAATCCTTTGTTTCATCACGTGATTGTTCAATATATTGTTTAAAATTTAAAAAGCTATCCTGTAAATGACCACTTAAGTGAGCGGCATGACGCAAAGGGACGCGGTCTAAGAATCTTTGATATAAAACTTTCATCTCGGCAGTGAGATTAATGAAAAATGATTGATAGTGAAATTGATTAATTAAGGAGTTAACTTGAGCTAGCTCGTTAGCATGAAAATTGGCCTCAAAAATAATATTGATCCCTTCTTCCATCGCTTGCTTAGCCACCAATAAAAGAAGATTCATGGTTAAATGACTAATTTTAAGATTTTCTTGGCGATTAGCAAAACCTATCTCATTACAGATTAATTCTTTATAGCTATCTTTTTTTAAACATAAAAAATGAAATCTTTCTTTTAAATGATCGGCTAGAGTGGATTTTCCACTCGCTAAATCTCCAGTGATAACAATGATTTTGTTCATTTTTATTAGTATACTACATAATAAATACTTAGAGAGAAAAATCAAATAAGGTTCTTTAAATTCCTAATGAGAGAATCTTATCAGCGAAAAACAATTTACCAAAAACATATTTATTACATGCTGATTCGGTGAAAACAATAATACGATTATCTTTAATATCGAGATCTTCCATCATTGGAGGAGCTTCTAATGAAGAAGTCGATAGTGATAGAGTGTAAAGAGAAGCACCATATAAAGATTCACCTGTATCAACGAGACAAGATGAATCATAAATAAAGAAGCGAGAGGAAGCAATGCCATAAGAAGTTGATAGAACAATTGTTCCATCATCTTTGATCGCAAAACCCTGAACTTGATCGCGAATAGAAATGTTCATTAAGGGAGTAATAAGGTCGTTACCATCATAATCATAATCATCAAAATCACTGAGAGCGTATTGAGCGACAATCGCATTATTATTTTCATAGGAATGATTGCAGACATAATGATGTTTGGCATCATGAAATTCACCAACATATAAATAATCATCATTTGCAAAGACAAAAGAAGCGCTATTGTTGACTTCATAGCCAGTACCAATATCAATTCTTCCATTCACATTGCGCAAGACTTCATCTCCTAATGAAAGAAAATAGATATGACCACCATCGGCAAGATAAACATTCGGACCACTGGTAGCAACTCCACCAACATGTCCAGTAAAAGCTTCTCCATTTTGATAAAGAGGGAGAGCGATTGTTTTATCGACACCTGGACCCGTCGCATAAAGATATGATCCCTCATCGCTATAACTTGAAACTAAATAAACATCCTCTGTCGTTGAATAAGCCAATCCTTGTGGAGTGGTACCACTATTGAGACCAGGAATATGACCAACTTCCTGACGTACTCGATAGAAATCATCATAAATAAAATATTTGCTCACGCTTAAACTGGCCCATGCAAAGAGAAGAAAAGCGACAAGAGAGCCAGCAATTCCAATCACAATTTTTGACCATCGGGGCATTTTATATTTTTCTTTTGTCATTTTAACAACCTCGTTATTTATTATTTTATGCTTATTTCTTATTAGATAACATAGAAAAAAGGAGTGAAAATCACTCCTCATTCAATAGAAAATTAATGATTAGACTTTTTCTTTTTAGCCAATAAAGAAAGACCAGTAAAACTTAAAAGAGAGATAGACATAACAACTAATATAACCATGTTCGTATTATAACTTGAAAAGATGGGTCCATGGTAAAGAGAACTTTGATTAACTGTTCGCGCCATAAAATTGGCATAAGAAGTTGTGCCGTATTTAGCAACGATGAAATCATAGCGAGCTACACACTGATCAATTGTTGAACCATTTTCATCAGCAATAGCGTTATAGAAGATAGCCCGATCATCATCTGTCAGATCATTAGCAAAGGTCGAAGCTAATGCTTCCCAATTTGCCGTGCTAGGAGGGGTAATTCCACCATCACAAGTAATACTCGCTAGGAAGTTCTCCGCATAAGCAGTCGCATTTGATGGGTCATAGAATTCAACATTGACATATTCCCAGCCGATTTGATTATCAGCCTCAGAAAAAGACAATTCAACATCATAGACATCTACAGTCGCAAAAGTACGAGTAATAGTAGTTCCATCAGCAGGGAAATCCAATGTGGTAGCCACATCTCCTTCTGGAATGCCACCATCTTGATATTTATTTAAAGAGATATTTTGCGTTTTTGTCGTCCATTGAACAAAACCAAAAGTAATGGATTTAATCGGCAATGAATTACTTATAAAAAGACCTGTTCCCCCTTTAGAGACTGGCATATCAGTAATTGTCACACCATTTTTATCAGCGTTGCTAAATGTCATCGCAAAATCAGAATAATTAAGAGTTCTCTGAGCGTAAGCCGTCGGCCAATCCGCAAAGTCAGCGTTTTCCCCAAACATATATCCTGGACGAGTATTAACGGTCACATCAAATGAAGTTGTCAATCCCGATAATGTATGAGTAACAATAACAGTTTGCGTCCCAGCGGTCGTAAAAGTCGAGGGCGAATAAGTGCAATCACTCGTCACATCAGCAGTGGTAGCGTTGCTATAAGTTGCAGTGATGTCAATTCCAGCTGTGACAAGACTATTGCCTTGGATATAGGTCGTTTTATACGGCATCGAAGTCACAGCGATAGAAGTAATCGTCACTGAACTGACGGTGACATCAAAAGATGTCGTCTTGCCTGAACCGGTATGAGTCACGGTGATCGTTTGAGTTCCCGCTGTGGATAACACAGTAGGAGAATAAGTACATCCTGATGTCACA
>JBAYZW010000035.1:0-8402 GCA_041672305.1 Bacilli bacterium | reverse complement strand
GGGAAGAAGACAAAACTATCGCTTTCAAGAGAAATGATACTTGGATTGAAACAACGATGGAATCTACTGAAAACTTACATTCTATCCCTGGTGTTAAAATCTGTGTCTATACTGGTGCGACAACCGACAACACTTTAGTTATTAAGGAATTCCTTAATGGCAATATCGATGCTGCTAGTATTCCAACAGTTGAATACTTAAAGATGTATCGTAATGATCCACGTACAACGACCACAACTGGTGACTCTGTGTTTAAACTCAATGTCAACTCTTGTAACGAAGAAGAATGGGAATCATTATTTGGCGTCAATGGTAGTATTGCCCAAACAGCTGTTGGCAACTACTGGGATGTCAAACCATGGATGAGCAATACTGAGTTCTTAAAAGGCTTAAACTTCTCTATTGATAGAGAGACATTTGCAACCAACCGTGGCGTTATTCCTTCAAACAACTATTTAGCTTCTAGTTATATGATTGATCCAGAAAATGGTATTTCATACGATTCTAGTAGCTATCACCAAGAAGCAATGGCTGATTATTCACCATCTACCTATGGCTTTAGCTTCTCCGCTGCCCAAATTTACTTCCATCAAGCCGTCAGTGAATTAGTCGAAAGTGGTCAACTCGAACTCGGAACTAAAGAATCTCCAACCAATATCTCAATTGATATTTGGTGGATGTATCAATCCGACATCGAAGACTACGGCGATGAAATTAGTGGTTACATTGAAGCTGCCTTCAACAGCGATTATGTCTCTGGTGGCAAAGTCAAATTAACTGTGAATAGTGACGCTGTTTCTGTTTGGACCGATGTCTATTACAAACACTTGATGGTTGGTCAATTCGACTTAGGATTTGGCTCTATTAGTGGCAATACTCTTGATCCACTTAACTTCTTAGAAGTTTTAAAATCTAATAACTCCTCTGGTTTCACCCTTAACTGGGGCACTGATACCAGCGTTGTTGATCAAGATTTAATCTATGATGACAAACCATGGTCATTCGACGCCTTATGGGCTGCCGGCAATAGTTATGCCGTCGTTAGTGAAGGTGCTGAATCTCCAACTTTCCAACTCATTGATGCTAGTGTAACTCGCCTTGCTAATGGTGGCTTACAAATTGATCTTTCTGTCTTCGAAATGCAGACTGTAGATAACTCTGTTACTGCTTATCTCTATGCTTTATGTCTCTATACTGGCACCGAAGATAATAGCGACTATTCAGAAATCTACATCTTCTTAGATGGATCTGGTGAGGTTTACAATCCATTTAGTGTTGGAACGAGTGACGATATTAGTGATTTCGGCACTTGGGTCGACAATGGTAGTGGCTCTTACACAATTACTTTCTCGGCTGAAGTTGTGGCTTGGTTCGAAGCGAATTATACTTCATTCGTCAATTTAGGCGTTGATCTCTATGTCTATTCAAATATTCCTTCATTAGATATTGATAGCGCCAAATATTTCGCTTCCATTCCAATGGATGAAATTCCTGCAGTCCCTGCTCCATAATCGTTAAGATTTGAGTGAACATAAGATTAGGATTGGACTTGTCCAATCCTTTTCTTTTTTAATTTTATTAAAATGATAAGTGATTTCTTGATTAAAAAATGACACTAGTGTATAATCAAAAAACATATAACAATATGTTATATTTTTTAGTTATTTAAGGAGGAGGAAAAAGATATGTGGAAATACGTTCTTCAAAGAATTACTTTAGCGTTAATCACCGCTTTTATTATTCTTTCATTAACATTTATTCTCATCGCGGCCTTGCCAGCTAAACAAATAGCTGGAACAGATGGTCAGATGTTTGCTTTTTATACCGATCAAGTGCGATTGGGATTTGCCATTGATCTCCCTCAGGACACAACTGGATACGGAACATTCTTATGGAAGTATACCGATTCAACTGGTCTCTATCATGTTTGGTATAAAAAGCCAATTCTCGATCAATATTTTTCTTGGTTGGGTAACATCGTTACCAAGTGGGACTGGGGTCGTTCGACACAAATTAAAGTTAATGTCAGCGCGATGACAATTATCGGCCAGCGATTGCCTGTTTCTATGTACCTTAATATTTGTTCAGTCATTATTTCTGTTCCTCTTGGTATTTTCCTTGGTATCATGGCCGGCTTAAAAAAGAACACTTTGTTTGATCATACTGTTTCAACATTAGTAATGATTTTTATTTCTATTCCTTCCTTCGTCGTTATTACCTTCTTAATTTGGATTTTTGCTTATCAACTTGGCTGGTTACCAACACAGTGGCCAAGTGTTTTGGATCCCACTGATCAAAGAGTGTTGGGATTCATCATTCCAGTCGCCGCTTTATCATTTGGGTCGATATGTGGTTATACACGTTTCGTTCGTGCCGAACTTTGTGAAGTCATGTCCTCCGAATATCTTTTATTAGCTCGTACTAAAGGTTTAACAAAGAACCAAGCGATTGTTCGCCATGCTCTTCGCAATGCCTTTGTTCCAATTCTTCCTTCTATTTTAGCGGAATTTATCGGCATTCTTGGCGGTTCAATGATTCTTGAATCTATCTACGGAATACCTGGTATTGGATTTCTTTATATTACTGCCTTAAACTCTAGTGATTATAATGTTTTGATGGTTGATATGGCGGTCTTTACCATGATTGGTTTAGGAGCCGGAATCATTCTCGACTTATCATATGGTTTTATCGATCCACGAATTAGAATGGGGGCCAAGAAATAATTATGAAAAAGACTAAAGATTTTGAAATTATCGAAAAAGATCCCGATATTCTTGAAGCTGAAAACAAAGAAACCTATTCAGCAACGAATGAAGATTTTAAACTCGTCAATCGTGATGACTATGCTCAAGATCAAAAATTTGAAACCAAACCGACAACCTTTTTAAAAGATTCATTGAAACGTTTTTCAAAAAACAAGAGTTCAGTGGTGGCGGCATGGATTTTAGGTGGTCTTCTCCTTCTCGCATTTGTTGTTCCAATTGTCGACACTTCCGTTGTCAGCAAGCCGAATTCATATGAAGTTTATCTTCAACCTAAACTTTTCGATGCTGGAACGGGATTTTGGGATGGAACAAAAAAATATACTAATATTGCTTATGATGTTATTAATGGTTGTCCAGATTCTAATGACTTTGTTTCTAACGCCGTCAGTGATTTAGTCATTGATAGCACTCCTTCTTTAACAAATTCATATAGTGCCTTTGCGACTGGTGGATATGTTCAATTTTCAGCATTAAAAACAAATAGTTATGATAGTTTATATCTCGAGACTGTGCCAATGGTGGAGTCTCAGCCTCTCCAAACAACAGTTTCTAATACAATTTCTTTTTCATTTGGTGATGAGGAAATCGAATATTATAAATTAGCCCCTTATCGCATCGATATTATATATACAACTTACGAACTTGTTGAAGGCGTTTTGCATACCAATATCAACACCCTTACTTTGAAAGATTACTCCAAGGATTATAGTGATTACACTCTTGATGTCAGCGCTCTTTTAAATGCTGCTAATCCTGGACAATCTTATTATTATGACGCTCATTTCCAAATCGTGATGGATTGTACTAAATCTGATCTGCCAGAAGAAGAAAGAGATGCTTGGAATAATTGTATTTTAATCAAATCAGTCGTTTTTGAGACGGATAGTACTAGCGAGAATTATGTCACTGCCTTCACAGCCCCTAGTTTTACGGATGCTAATGAAATGATTGGTCGTACAAAAGAAAGTGCTGATCAACTGACTGTTTATGCAAATTATTGGAGTACGAATGGCAATAAATATCTCTATCATGCTTCCATGTATGCTTGCTCTTTTACCTATGATACTTATCAAGCTGCCTTTGGTGAACAAGCTCAGACCATCGACAACATTAAAATGAATGAATACATTCGTTCTGGTTGGTGCAATTATGATTACGATATTGGTCCTTCTTCTTTTGAAAAATTGAGTGAAAAATGTCCCGTTGTTTCAGTTAGTCGTCAGGAAACATCCCATGCTGGATCTATCGTCAGCGAAACGCTTTATTGCTCTGTTATAATGTATCGCTACCGCGGTTACTCTAGTATGCCACGTTATCTATTAGGAACTGATAAATCGGGTCGTGATATGCTTAAATACACTTTTGAAGGTTTGCGAACTTCTCTCTTACTCGGTATTATTACCAGTGCTATCTGTTTTATATTTGGTTTATGCTGGGGCGCTATTTCCGGCTACTTCGGTGGCAATATCGACTTAGCGATGGAAAGATTTACTGATATTTTAGGTGGATTACCATGGATTGTCGTCATGACACTATGTATCATTCACCTCGGTCAATCATTCGGTGTTTTTGCTCTCGCTCTGTGCTTAACGGGGTGGATTGGAACTTCTTCTCTCACTCGAACGCAATTCTATCGATTTAAAGGTCGAGAATATGTTTTGGCTTCTCGAACTTTGGGAGCGAGTGATATCCGCTTGATTTTTAAGCACATTCTGCCGAATGCAATGGGCACGATTATCACCAGTGCCGTCTTGATGATTCCGGGCGTTATTTTCTCTGAGGCAACTATTTCTTATTTAGGTCTCGGATTGCAAGGAATGAGTTCTCTCGGCGTTATTCTTTCGAGCAATCAAGCTGAACTTTTGCAACACGCTCATCTATTAATATTCCCAAGTGTCATCATCGCTTTATTGGAGATATGTTTTAACTTATTTGGGAATGGTCTACGTGACGCGATTAACCCAACATTAAAAGGGGAGGACGGAGAATAATGGCAAACGAAGATAAAAAAATCGTTCTTTCAGTCAAAGATCTCGTCATTCATTTCTCGACTGATCACGGTTATGTTCAAGCAGTGCGTGGCATCTCCTTTGATTTATATAAAGGTGAAACTCTTTGCATTGTTGGTGAATCGGGCAGTGGCAAATCTGTCACTAGTAAATCTATTATGGGCATTTTGGCGGGAAATGGGCGCATTAAAGATGGATCTATTATGTACGAAGGTGAAGATCTCACCAAAGTTAGTGAAGATGAATTCCATCGCATTCGCGGTCATAAAATCGGCATGATCTTCCAAGATCCTCTCTCCTCTTTAAATCCTATCGTTCGAATTGGTAATCAGATTACTGAATCGATGCTTTTAAATTCGGATCGCTTAAAGAAAATTTTTGATGATAAAGTTGCGAAGGAATTAGTGAATTATAAAAACGCCCTTACTGAACGCAATTCTGGCATCGCCAACGCCAAAGACAAAATTCATTTCTTAAAAGTCGATGGTGAAAAAGTTAAACAATCATATATTCTTCATCATCAAACAGTAGATACAATCATCTATAAGAAAACACAAGAAACCAAAGGGCATATCGCCGAAATTGCTGGTGTCTTTAATGAGGAGGTTGCGCCTTTACTCTCTCAAATTGAAGCTTTAAAATTACAAATTAAAAAATCAGCAAATAAGGATGCCGCTTTACAAAACAAGCTTGTTAATCTTCAGAGCCAATACAAAGCTAAAGAATCAGCTTTCAATCAAAAGGTGAGAATTGTTAAAGCTGGTTTAAAAAAGAAATTAGCCGCTCTTCGTATCGATCGGGCTAAAGAAAAACACGAAACCTCTTTAGCGTGTAAGAAAATTAGCGCTGACTATAAAAAGCAAATCGCTCAAGCTCGTGTCGATTACAAGAAAATTAAAACAGAACTTCACGCTAAGTTTGATGAAGAAATTAAAGAAAAACATGCTATTTATAAAAAGCGCTCAAAAGTCGCTAAAAAAGAAGTTAAGGAATACGCTAGATCTTTAAAGAAACAATATTTAGCCAAACGCCAAGAGATTTTAGCTAAGCGTCCTGAAGCTAAAACCGCTCATGCTAAAGCTGTGATTTCTCAGGAATTGGCTGATTTAAAAGAATCTTATATTTCCTCTATTAAAATTACCAAAAAAGAAGCTAAAGAACGCGCTCTTAAGATTATGGCGGAAGTTGGTATTCCTCAACCCGAAAAGCGCTTCAGACAATATCCATTTGAATTCTCAGGTGGTATGCGTCAGCGTATTGTTATTGCTATCGCTTTAACCGCTGATCCTGACATTCTCATCTGTGATGAACCGACGACTGCTCTCGATGTGACGATTCAGGCACAAATTCTTGAACTCATCAATCGTTTAAAAAGAGAAAGAAATCTCTCGGTTATCTTCATCACTCATGATTTAGGCGTGGTGGCTAATATGGCTGACCGTGTTGCCGTCATGTATGCGGGAAAAATTGTGGAATACGGAACAGCTGATGAAATCTTCTATGATCCTCGCCATCCTTATACATGGGCTTTGCTCTCTTCTATCCCTGATGTCGATAGTAAAGAGAGATTAGAGGCTATTCCTGGTACCCCACCTAATATGATCTATCCACCAAAGGGTGATGCCTTTGCGATTCGTAGTAAATATGCGATGGCGATTGATTTTAAAGTTGAACCACCTTATTTTAAGGTGACTGATACTCATTTCGCGGCGACATGGCTGCTTGATCCTCGCGCCCCAAAAGTGGCGATGCCAGTCATTGTTTCCACACGTATTAAAAATTCTTTGGCTAAACACGCTAAAGAGGCTCAAAAAAGCAAGGAGGAGAATAAATAATGGCAAAAGAAGTTTCTTATCGCCCTGAATTAGTAGCGGATGACATTATTTTATCCGTTCGCCATCTTAAACAATTCTTTACCTTTGGTCATGGAAAGAACGCTTTTAAAACTAAGGCCGTTCATAATATTTCTTTTGATATCAAAAAAGGTGAGTGCTTTGGTCTCGTCGGTGAATCTGGCTGTGGCAAAACAACCACAGGTCGTTCTTTGATTCGCCTTTATAACATCACTTCTGGTTCAATCTATTTCAAGGGATATCGTATCTCAGCGGGAAAGAGATGGAACGTCAAAGAAATTAAATATTCTAAAATTAAAGCGCATCAAGCTATCGCTATTTTAAAAAGCGAAATGAAGGACAAAATTGATCAAGTCTACGATGTGACGGGATTAGGTCATGAAATCAAACTGACCTCCATCGAAATCGAAGACAAAAAACTTCTGATGAAGGAAACTAAACGAAAACATAAGTCCGCTTTAAAACGCATTGCTAATTCGGTCGATGATGAAAATGATCAGATCGAATTATCAGAAAAGGAAAATAAAGAATTTACCGCTAATTACGCCAAAATTAATGAGAGCATTCATCAATTAATGGCAAAAAAGGAAGCCCTTGTTAAAAAGAGAAAAGAGCAAGAAGCGAGATATGTGATTAAGACGCCAGAAAACGTGGCTAAGGCTGATGCTATTCGCCAAGACTATCATAATCGTATTCTCGATATTGAATACAACCTCACTAAGAATTTAGTGGAACAACGGGCTGCCATCTCTCAAATCGCTTATGATAACAAGCATGTTGATCAGCATTTGATGAGCAAGATGCAGATGATCTTCCAAGACCCTGTCGATTCTCTTGATCCTCGTATGACGGTTGAAGATATCATTCAAGAAGGTCTTCAAATTCAAGGCCATCATAATAAATTTGCCAATTCTAAAAAGGTTGGTGAAGTCTTGGAAAAAGTTGGCTTAATTCCTGAATATGCCTCCCGTTATCCCCATGAATTCTCTGGTGGACAAAGACAGAGAATCGGCATTGCACGAGCCTTGATTATGAATCCGGAATTTCTTATCTGTGATGAACCAATTTCCGCTCTTGATGTCTCTATTCGCGCTCAAATTATCAACTTATTAAATAATTTGCGGGATGAGATGGGATTGACGCTTTTCTTCATCGCTCACGATTTATCTGTCGTTAAATATTTCTGCGATCGTATCGCGGTTATGTATTATGGAGAAATCGTTGAATTAGCGAGTTCTGATGAACTATTTAAACATCCCCTTCATCCGTACACTAATGCTTTATTATCCGCTATTCCTAAGCCTGATCCGCTCACGGAAAAAGATCGTCATCGTATTGTCTATAATCCCTTTAAGGATCATGACTATTCAAAAGAAAAACCGACTCTTGTGGAAATCTTACCTGGACACTTTGTCCTCGCTAATAGCGAAGAAATTGTCCGTTACCAAGAGAAGATCAACGCAATTGATAAAGCTGTTAAATAACTGATCGATGAAAAGATTGCCATCAAGGTAATCTTTTTTATTGCCATTTTTTACAATAAAAAAAGACCACGAAGTGAATCGTGGTCAATGAGAGAATAAATCTCTTATTTCTCAAAGGAAGTGAATTTCTTGCGCTTGATGAGAACAAAGGCAACGCAGACAAGGGAAGCAAAGGCTAAGATAGCGGAAGTCGCCATAATGGAACCGCCACAGCCACCGCTGCTTGCTGAAGCACCGATATAGGCTGGTGGATTGCTAACCTGACTGGAAGCGAGACGGAAATTGCCAGTC
>JBAYZW010000034.1:0-8570 GCA_041672305.1 Bacilli bacterium | reverse complement strand
TCCTTATGTTGATAATATTAATGCGGGCGAAAATTATTACGATGATGTTTTCTCAGAGAGTAACGAGTTCACTACTCCAACCTTAATGCTCGTTGATTTAAGTGAAGATCAGCCTGCCTACACCACTGAATTTGGTGTCAGCGAAATTACCTTTAAATTTGAAGGTCGCGATGGCGGGACTTCCAATTACGATTTAGCGAGAACCGTTTGGGATATGTGGAACCATATCGGCAAATTCTCTGTTGATTATCGAGCCTAAAAAATAAGCCGTCATTTGACGGTTTTTTCTTATTTATGAAATACTTCTCTTATCCTTTTGACTCATCAGTTATCGCCATCACCACCACAAAGGAGCTTGGCAACATGGCTTTTCAAGTGGCTGACTATCGTGAAGACATCGATAAACGCCGTCAAGAAGTGGCTCGCAATTTTAAAACCGATCAACAACATCTTATTTTTACTCATCAAACTCATAGCGATGTCATCAAAGAAGTGACTGCTGCTGATATTGGCCGCGGTTCATTTGCCTTTGAAGAAGGAATTGAGGCTGATGCTTTATATACCAAGGAAAGAGGCTTGGCCATCGGCGTTTTCCACGCTGATTGTGTCCCGATCTTTTTCTATGACAAAGCTATCCCGCTCATCGGCATTATTCACGCCGGCTTTCAAGGAACCTTAAAGCATATTACCTATAAAGCTCTCCAATATGTCATTAATCAGGAAAAACTTGATCCTCAAGATATAAAGATTTTTATCGGTCCAGCCAGAAGAAAATCGTCTTTTGAAATCGATGATGAAACAAGAGAGAAAATCATCTGGGCCGGTTGTCCTCTTTTCGATGACCATTTCGACGCAGTTGAATCAAATAAATTCGATCTCTTTTGCTTAGGTATTCCTTCCCAAAATGTTCAAGATATCAATGTTGACACAGTCACCGATGAACACTGTTTTTCAGCCCATCAAAAAACGCCAATCGGTCGCATGGCGTCTCTTATCCTTTTAAAATAATGTTACTTTAATCTTTTTATGACGCTAGGAGGCACGAGTTCACTAACATCAATTCCATTATGATATAACTCCATAACTGTTGAAGAATTAATAAAAGAGTTTCGCGCTTTGCTCATCAAAAAAACAGAATCAATTGACGAATCAGCATATTCATTAGCACTCGCCAATTCAAATTCATATTCAAAATCTGTCACAGCTCGTAATCCACGGATAAGATGAGTGGCATGATGCTCTTTAGCGTATTGAACGGTTAAGCCAGAAGAATAGTCAACAGAGACGCCTTTTAGATCAGCGGTCGCTTCCTTAATCATCTCCACTCTTTCAAGCTCGGAGAAACGAGATTTTTTATGAGGATTGCTCGCCACTAAAATAATCACCTCATCAAAGATGCGTAACGCTCTTTTTAAGACATCGAGGTGTCCATAAGTAATCGGATCAAAACTTCCCGGATAGATAGCAACTTTCATCTTTACCTCCATAATATAGTAACGATAATATCACCATAATGATAATCTTTTCGCTGACGATAAAAAACGTTTTTAAACTCAATATTCTGTTGAGTTTCTATGACGATTATACCATGAGTTGTGAGAAGATTATTATTTAATAAAAGATCAATGATGGATTGATATTCACCCATTTGATAGGGCGGATCGAGAAAAACGACATCAAAAGATTCTTTTTTCTGAATAAAAGTATCGATAGCCTGGTGATCACTGCATCGTAAAACACTCACTTCATCACTCCCGATATGAAGGCTCTGGAGATTGTGATGAATCGTCTCAATCGCCATTTGATTATAATCGACAAAAGTGGCATGTTGAGCGTTGCGAGATAGACTCTCAAGACCCATCGCTCCACTGCCAGCGTATAAATCGAGAACTCGTAAAGACGATAAATCGCCAATTGAGGAAAAAATCGCTTCCCGAATCCGATCTTTGGTCGGGCGAATATTTTTAATATCATTAGGCCACTCGATTAAACGGTGGCGGTATTTACCAGCGATAATCCGCATATTATTTTTCTCCTTGAGGACAAAGATGCGGATAAATAAAGGAAAATAATTTATCATTCATGACAAAGTAGAGGTCTCGCACCTCGACATAGGCTTTTAGATAATTTCGAACAAGAGGATGACTTTCCAAAGCCATCTTTGCTTTTTGCAAGTTTAAACGAGCGTTTCTAATCTCTTCGCTATCTTCGGGATAAATATTCAATAACTCCGCATAGCGAGAAGCCGCAAGATCTTTTTGATAAGCCAAAGCCATGACTTCAGGCGAATCATTCATCTTCTCTTCGCATTGATTGACATATACAATACGCGGATCTTTTTTTAAAGCGTCTTTTAAGGCATAAGCCTGCTCATAGATATCATTTTCCATAGGTTGATATCATTATATATAAAAAAACATCTAAGCGTTAGCGCTTACCTTTATCATTTTAATTAATTGTGTTAGAATATTTTCTATGAAAATTAGAATTATTAAAGATGATAACCCTCTCATGCGAGAGAGAAGCAAAGAGGTCCCTCTTCCTTTATCAAAAGAGAATAAAGCCCTTCTTGACGCGATGCTCGAATATCTCAAAATGAGTCAGAATGAAGAATACGCTGATAAGCACCACATTCGCGCGGGAGTGGGGTTAGCCGCTATCCAAGTGAAGAGATTAGAGAGAATGTTCGTTGTTTACTATGAAAATAGTGAAGGACAAATAGTGCAATATCAATTAGTGAATCCTAAAATCATCGAATCATCGGTTAAACAATGCGCTTTGCAAAATGGTGAAGGATGTCTTTCCGTCGATAAAGTTTATAAAGGACTTGTTCATCGCCACTATAAAATTCGTCTCCAAGCTTTTGATGCTTTACAGAATAAAAATATTGAAATTAGCGCCTCAGGATTTGATGCCGTCGTCTTGCAGCATGAATACGACCATTTGGATGGAATCTTTTTCTATGACCGTATCGATGATATTGCTCCTAGCAAATTGCACCCAAACGAAGAATTAATTTAAATAAATTGATGGAAAAATAAATGTGCTATAATAAGCACGCCAATAAAACATACGAATAATGTAATTGGAGGACAACTATGGTAAAGAATATTTCATTACCCGTTTCTATCTATGCCTTGGGAGGTTTAGGAGAAGTCGGGAAAAACATGTATTGTATCGAAAACGAAGAAACCATCATCATCATTGATGCCGGTGTCCGATTCCCAGGAGTGGAATTCCCTGGAATCGATTATATCGTTCCCGATTATACACATTTAAAAAACAATCGCAACAAGGTTAAAGCTTTATTTATCACGCATGGTCACGAAGATCATATTGGTGGTATTCCTTTTCTTTTGCAAAATGTCAATATCCCTGTCATCTATGCCCCTCGTCTAGCTTGTGCTTTAATTAAAGCACGCTTGGATGAACACAAGATGTCGTCGCGCGTTAAATTGGTCGAATATAATAGTGATTCAACATACACTGTCGACCGTTTTAAGGTGAGTTTCTTTCGCGTTACTCACTCCATTCCCGATTCCTTTGGGGTTTGTGTCGATACACCCGAGGGAAGAATCGTTTCCACTGGGGATTTTAAAATTGATTTAACCCCTGTTGGACCCGATATGGAATTAAATAAAATTGCTCGTCTAGGTGATGAGGGCGTCACTCTTTTATTAAGTGACTCGACGAACTCGGAAAATGATGGTTACACTCCTAGTGAAAGAAATGTCTACGATTCAATTAACGACATTGTGGAAAACGCCAACGGACGATTGATTGTTTCAACTTTCTCGAGCAATATCTCGCGTATCCAACAGATTTGTGAATCTGGAGTTATCAATCATCGCAAAATTGCGATTATTGGTCGATCGATGGAAAAGGCTGTGGAAATTAGTCGCAGTTTTGGCTATATCAAAATTCCTGATGATTCAATTATTCAAACCCAGGATATTCGCCGTTTCAAAGCGAGCGAGATTCTTATTCTATGCACTGGTTCGCAAGGAGAATCAATGGCCGCTTTATCGCGTATCGCTAATGGAGAACATCGCGACATTCATATCATGCCTGGTGATACGGTTGTTTTCTCGAGTAGCGCCATTCCTGGAAATGGAATTATGATACAGAATGTTGTTAACCTACTGACACGCTGTGGAGCGGAAGTAATTACTAACTCCATATTGAGTGATATTCACTCTTCTGGCCACCCCGCTAAACAAGAGTTACGCTTAATGCTTAAATTAGTGAGACCAAAGTATTTTATGCCCATGCATGGTGAATATCGTATGCTCCGCATTCACGCTGAATTAGCGGGTTCCGTTGGCGTTCCAATGGAAAATTGCTTTATCCTCGATAATGGTGATTCAATTACCATGGCCTATGGTAAAGTTTCTCGTGGCTACCAAGTAGAACATGGCAATACTTATATTGATGGAAAAGATATCACTGGTTTGGCCGACGCTGTCATTGCTGACCGTCGTATCTTGACTGAGGATGGAATGCTTACTATCGCTATTTCTGTCGATAGTAAAACGAACGAATTGATCGTTCCTCCGACTTTCTATAGCAAAGGAATTATCAATCAAGATAATGCTCGCGTTATGGAAGAATGTCGCGCTTTAGTGGAAACCGCGATTCGTGAGAAATTACGCAGTAAAACTAATTTTGGTGAATTGAAAAATGTCATCAAAAAAATAGCTGGAGACTATTTATATAACAAAACAGCCCGACGACCTATGATTATTCCTGTCATCATGAGCAAAAATGAAAAATGATTATCTTAGCTAGTCAATCTCCACGCCGCCACGAATTATTGAAACAAATCGTTCCTCATTTTTTGATTGAGGTTAGTCATATTGATGAGAGCACTTCTTTATATCTTCCTCCCTTATTAGCAGTGAAAGATATCGCTTTTCGCAAGGGAAAAGAAATTGCCGAAAAGCATCCTCACGATGTTGTTATTTCAGCCGACACCATTGTCGTTTTAGATCAACAAATTATCGGCAAGCCTATTGACGAAGAGGACGCGAAAAGAATTCTTCGATTATTGTCAGGAAAACTCCACACTGTTATTACCGCTTTTTGTATTTTTCATGATGGGACATCAATGGACCGCACAGTTCATTCCACAGTCATTATGAATAAGCTTGATGAGAAGACAATTGAAGCTTATGTCAAAACTAAGAGTCCTCTCGATAAAGCGGGAGCTTATGGAGTGCAAGATAACGCTTCTTTTCATCTTATTAAATCTTTAAATGGCAGCATTCATAATGTGATGGGATTTCCCATTGAAGAAATAAAAAGTGACTTACTAATAAATCACTTAATATAGGATTTTTAATTAAATTAATGGCGAATTAGAGGCTTTTTTCTAATTCGTCTTTTATTTTATTGGCCTTATTTTCGATGACTAAAATAACTTTACTCGACATCGTAATAATCGAAGTTACTCCATATTCTTTTAATTTTGCTTGGTCGATCAATTGTGGATCTTTGACACGTAAAGAGAGGCGTGAACCATTCGCCAAGAGATCATAAATATTGTCTTTCCCACCCAAGGCATTAAGCCAATCACGACCACTTCTTTGAGGGACTGAAAGTTTGGTCTCTTTTCTTTTTTTAAGATAAGGAATGACATAGATAAAAAGAATCGTTAAAAGGATAAGCAAAATAATTGCTAAGCAAATGTAAAGACCGTAATTTCTTAAGAAGCTAGTTAAATCATCTTGAAAACTATTGAGAATCATCATTTGACAAAACTCCTATTTAAAGATTTGATGAAGCAATAATCCTGTGAGTGCAAAACATTGACAACTCTATCAGATTGGCTAATTTCTAAACGCAAGAGATAGCCATCGCTAATAACATTGTTATCATAGCCCACTAAAGAATTTGCTAATTCTCCTGTTAAATTAATGGTTGCTTTACCATCAATGATTAAAGAAGACCCTAATGAACGATTAAAATTGTTTTGAATTGTCGCAATTTCGGTTAATTCAATAACATCTAAATCGTGTTGAATAACAGAACCGCCTAAAGATTTATTATAAGCAGAACTGCCTAAGGCTGAAGAGACAACTAAACCATTCCCCCGATATGTCTCAAGAGGTTTCATATCAATTTCCACTTGGCATTCTAAAGTATGGAAAGGATTTTCAAGGCGAATTTCATTGACAGCATATATGCTATCGAAGCCATTTTCGTGATACAATTTACCTTCTAAAAGGTGATAGGATGAAACGATTAATTCTTCATTTTTAAGGGCGGTTAAAGCAAAAGAAATATCCTCAGCGTGAAAATCATAAAAGAAACCGAGATTACCATTGCCAACACCAATGAATTTCACTTTATCTAAAATTGGTAAATAGTGATGAACGGCTCGTAAAAAAGTTCCGTCGCCACCAACAAAGAAGACAACATCTGGATTTTCATCGTCAATAACAAAACCATAAGCCAAAGCTTCCTTAATAATTAACTTATCAATATCATCTGCCGATTTATTTTTATTAACGAATACCGCAATCTTCATGTTGAACCTCCGAACTATGTTAATATTATAGCGTAGCTGAAGCAAAGGAGTGAAGAAATGTCGCGAAATATTGAATATGAAGAAAGAGTTTTACTTACGAAAGAGCAATATGATGCCATCTTAACTTTTTATACTAGGGAATACCCTCATCATCATTTTATCGAACAGACTAACTTCTATTTTGATACCAAGGAACATGAATTAAAGAAACAAGGTATCGTTTTTCGCCTGCGAACAATTTTAAATCACCATACCGAATTGACATTAAAATTTAAAAAGGAACGTGGCGATGCTGAAATCAATCAATTTTTAACCTATAGTCAAGAACTTAATATGCTTTCCACCATTCAAATTCCTGATGGTGAAATTAAAGAGGCATTAACACATATTAGTATTCCTTTTAATCTTTATACACGCATTGGTTCTATGAAGACAAAGCGCCTTGAGATCGCCAAAGAAGATTATCTCATCGTCATCGATGAAAATACTTATTTCGGAATCACCGATTATAATCTAGAAATTGAGGGTCCTTCGATGAAAAAAGCAAAGGAAATTCTTCTTCAACTTTGCAATATCTATCATCTCACCTATAAAAAAGACTACTCCAGTAAGAGCAGTCGCTTATTTCATTATTTAAATAAATAATTATTCAGGACACGGAAGATTATTTTGAGCATGTTCACATGTCTCGTATTTTGGACAGACACCGGCTCGGCAAGCCCACTCCGCAATGCGGCGAGCATGAGGAATAAAAACTCTGATTTCATCTGGATTATATCCAACTTGAATCTTACGATCATCCACCATGATTGGCCTTTTCAATATCGAAGGATTATCGCGGATAAAAGAGATTAATTGCTTGACTGACATGGAATCAATATCAATATTGCTCTCTTTGATGATTTTGCTGCGTTCAGAAATGATATCTTCCGTCCCATTTTCTGATTTAGCGAGAATATCAGTTAATTCTTTTTCGTTTAAAGTCGCAGCGAAGATATTCTTTTCAACATAAGGTATTTTTTGTTCATCAAACCATTTTTTGACCTTACGACAACTGCTGCAAGAAGGTGAAGTATAAATTTTAATCATAATTTTGCCTATTGCTAGTATACAACAAAGTTGACTTTTGCTCGTATAAATAATTATATTTTCTTATAAAAATATTCTCCCTTGCTCAATCAAAGATTGAAAAGAGCGTGGTGATTATCTAAACTATTAGCAAGTAAGGCGAGGAAAGAATATGGCAAAAAGAATCTTAACTGGTATTAAACCAACTGGACAATTGACCTTAGGAAATTACATTGGTGTTCTAAAGAATCTTCCAAAAATGATGGATCAAGGCGAATGTTTTATTTTTATCGCTGATTTACATGCTTTAACTCTTCCTATCGAACCCGAGATTCTAAAACAAAATAGTATTGATATTACCGCCTTTTATTTAGCGGCTGGTTTAGATCCTAAGCGTGTGGCATTATTCTTGCAAAGTTCCGTCAGCGCTCACGCTGAACTAAATGCTATTATGCAAAATTATCTCTATATGGGCGAGCTCTCTCGTATGACTCAATTCAAAGAGAAATCCGCTAAAATGAAAGAATCTGGCATTGGCTTAGGCTTATTTGCTTATCCCGTTTTAATGGCGTGCGACATTGTTTTATACGATGCTAATATCGTTCCAGTCGGTGAGGATCAAGTCCAGCATGTCGAATTAACGAGAGACTTAGTCAATCGTTTTAATCAGCGATATGGTGATGTTCTTCAAATGCCAAAAGCGGAAATGCGTAAAGTTGGCGCTCGTATTATGTCGCTTAGTGATCCGACGAAAAAGATGAGCAAATCTGATCCCAAGGGCGATATCTATTTAAAAGATGACTTAAGTATCATTCGTAAAAAAATTATGTCCGCTGTAACTGATTCGGGTAGTGAAGTCAAATATGATGTTGAAAATAAACCAGGTATCTCTAACCTACTTACTATTTATGCGTGCTTGAGAGATATCTCTATTGAGGAAGCCGAAGCCAAGTTTACAGATTACCGTTATGGC
>JBAYZW010000033.1:0-8721 GCA_041672305.1 Bacilli bacterium | reverse complement strand
CAAGATCTTTGCCAAGTTTGCGATATTCATTAATTTTTTCATAAATGTCAGCCATAAATAGTTCTCCAAAATCATCTTAATTGTAAAACAAAAGAAAGTTTCAATCATCTAATAATTTTTTCATGTGCGTCCGCGTCGTTCAAGGTTAACGACCGCGCGCGCAAAGCTAAATTTAATCCTTGAAATTAAGTTATAATGTTAGAAAATGGTGAGTATGAAGAGTATTACAAAATTGTGTGGCTTAACTATTTTATGTAGTGGCCTCGCCTTAACAAGTTGCGGCGAACAAATAGCGACTTATGATCCGTATACTGATTATGATACTAGTGCGGCTTTTTTAACGGGAACTTTTGCTAATCGCCTCTTCCCATCTGATTGGACCTACATTCCTGATGACCCCGCCTATCCAAATCCTTCTTGGTGCAAATCAGCCGAGCCCTATGAGCTTAAATTTAAACTAATCGGTATGGGGGTTGTCTCTCCCTTATTTAATGAACATGACAATGTCACCGTCGCCATATGTGTTGAATCAATTGGCAAAATTAACGAAATTGAGACTGGAGATGGCAGTGAACACATCTTCCAAGTTGACGCCTATGATGCCGAAGGTGCTGTTTTACAAACCATCTATGGTGATGATGTTAGTTCGTATCATGTCACTGAAGTTAACTTTTCCGCCAATCGAATCGCTCAGATAAAAGTTAGCATGATTGGTTATTACACATCTAATTCACAAAAACAGGCTCTTGGTATTTGCAAAATTGCTATGTTTGGCGAAGAAAGTGAAACTCCCCTCCATCCATCGGTAACTATTGATTATCAAAATACTGGTTCCGCTAATCTTCCGACTTCTTGGAATGATGCTGATACCGCTGAGACAAGTCGTGTTGGCACCTTTGATGTCGATGGCACTGAATTCAAAGTTAATTTCTTAGGCAAATGGAGAGTGAGCACCAATCATGCTGAAATTGGAGCCAAATTCAATGATCCACTTTCTTATCTTCTCTCTGTTAGTGATGTTGAAATCAGCACTATCACCATTGATTATTATGGAGTTGAGGCTTGTGCAGTTTATGCCACAAATGACGCTTCAGGTACTGCCCTCAGCGGTACTAGCGAGACAGCAAGTAGTAATGAGAGTAGCCTTGTTTATTCTTATGCTGTTAATTGCGCTGACTGGTCAATTGCCATGACAAGTGACGCGTGGATTTATTCCATCACTTTTCTTCTCGCTTAATTGCCTCTAGGTATCTATACCTTTTTAAGATAAAATATGTTTACTAAAACTAGTTAGGAATCCCTTATGAAATCATTATTTAATGTCACAAACAAACATTTAAAAACCTTTTTCACGGTTTTGTTTTTCGGCGGAATCTGGGGCTTCATCGAAGCCACTCTCGGCACTATTCTCCACCTTCCTTTTCTCAATAGTGCGGGAATGTATGCTGCCAGCACCACCGTCATGCTTCCAATTGCCTATTATTTAATGGGTTTGTGCTATAAGCAAGACCGCCATTTGCGCTCTATTGCCTATATGGGCTTAATTGCCGGAGTAATTAAATTATCATTAGTTATTTTCCTTGGCTTTCGTCAGAGCATTTATATGCCGGCTGTTTATATTGTCATCGAGTCATTAGCTATGATGGGGGCCATTGCCATCACGAGACCAACAAAAATTCTCTCGCCGAAAAGTTTACTAACCGTCGGTATCGCTAGCACTTCTTATCTCCTCGTTTTTCTCTGTATTAAGCAGTGGCAGGGTACTCCTATCTTCACTGACTACACAACATGGGTCAATAAAGGTGAATTCTATCTTTTTAAAGAGAATTGTGTCATGCTCATGTATACCGCTATCTCTGGTGGAATAGCCTATGGCATCTGGCGATTAAGTCAAGTTTATCATTGGCATTTTGACAAGGAAAAATGGCAAAAAAGACTCTTTAATCCCCTTACTGCATCTAGCGTGGCAATCGTGGCATTTGCTACGACAATCATCTTAGAAGTACTTATCCAATAATTACATTTACGATACAAAAGAAAAGCGATTAATCGCTTTTTTTGTGAATCTCTTCAAATTTTAAGTAGCATTATAGCCCCTTTTAAGGTTAAAGTAATAAGCGAGCAAAATGATGAATTATCACCTAAAAAATAAACATGAAAAGGGGAAAAAGACATTCTTTATTAGAATGTTTCTCCCTTTTTTTGTTATCAGCGTTTTTCTCCTCTCAGGATGCAAAATTTCTTATCAAGTCCCAATAACAGGAGTGAACATTCAACAAGAAAGTCTCTCATTGAATGTCAGTGATCAAGAAACCCTGACAGTTAATATATTGCCTGATAACGCCACTAATAAAAATGTCACCTGGATTAGTGAGGAAGAAGATATCGCCACCGTTGATGAAAATGGACAAGTAACAGGTATTAGTCAAGGAGAAACAACAATTACAGTGATAACTGATGATGGTCACTTTACTGATGATTGTCTTATCACAGTAACGGATCAGATAATTCCGGTCACTGGTTTAACTCTTGATTGTGAATCAAAGAATATCGATGTTAACGATACTTTTACTTTGACCCCCCTATTTTCTCCGAGCAATGCCACGAACCAAAATATCAATTGGTCAAGCGACGATCCTTTAATTGCGACTGTCACTAATGGCGTTGTTTTAGGTAAAAGCGAAGGTCACTGCACAATTACCGCCACCACTGAAGATGGTCATTTTACTGATACTTGTTCATTAACTGTCGAGGCCGAGGAAATCCTTTCCGAGAAAACAATTGATAGCAGTGCTGACTTCTCCTATGGAAGCTATGATACCAATTTTAATACTGATACTTATGAGGGTATCGAATATGGATTTTATCGCGTCGCTGAAGATTACTCACATAATGGAATGATTCTTCTTTATCCTTCCACCGATTATTATGATTATCAAACTCTTGCAGGAGCAATTTTTAACGATACTCCAATCAGTGGAATTAAAAAAATTACTGTCAGTTATATTTCTACTGGCGGTCTAGTTATTGACTATGGTCCAACCAAAATACGAGGATATTCACAAACTCTAGCCTCCACAGGCACGACTAATTGGACTACAACCACTATTTCTTGTAATATTATTTCACGTTATTTTTCCGTCGAGACAAACGGGGAAGAAGCTTCAATTAAGTCTATTACGATTGGCTATAATTCCTCGTTAACAAATGATACATCAACAATTGAAAATAGCGATTATCGCATCGCTCCTGCTGTTTATAGTGGAGCGCTTGTTGATGGCGTCAGTACCGTTTCAGTCCCTGATGACATCACTATCATTGGTGATTCATATACAATTAACTCTTATAGGAGCTATACATATTATTCTTTCGACTATGTCTTTAATCATCATAGCAGTCTCGACTTATCTGCTATCGCTATGACTGATCCAATTGATGTCGCTAATTATTACATCGCTTTCCATGCTATCCCAGCTAATTATGGATATGGCAGAACAGTCAGCGAGGATTGTGGTGACATCGATAGTGTCAAAAATTTATTTGGAAGTGATGCTCGTCAAATTAGTCAATATAATCGAACTGATGGTTACGCGATGGCGGTTCCATGGAACGCTCAAAATGGTGGTTCTACTCCCATGTACTATGAATTTGACATTGGCCTCAATAGTTCATATTCCCCTTACAGCCGTGGTGTAGGACGAATTGTGATGTGGGTTTATGGATGGAACTGTTATAGCGATGATACTCCAGTGGCTGTTTATACCGATGATCATTACACCACATTCAGTGAATATTTAAATGATGGCCAATTTGGTTCGAGATTTGATTCTCAACCTTATAGTGACGGATACCGCACTGGTTATATCAATTTAGAAGGCAGTACTCAATTAACCTCCTCTTAATTAGACCGTTCTTTTAAATTAAAAATACAATATTTTTTCCCAATAAAAAACAGGAAAAAATTGTTATCTATTTGTCATGTTTATACATAAAGGAAATTAAATATCAATGATGGAAAAGAAAAAGCTAGCTCTGTTTACTAGTCTATTAATAGCAAGTGGCTTGTTAGTGCCAATTGCCATGATGTCATCAAACAATTTTGGCATTATCAACTATGGATCAGGCGATGACCCAAGCTGTGAGAATTTTTGGACTAATAACGATTATACTTCTTTATATGAACTCACCCAAATTAGCTCTTTTTCGGGTAGTTACACCACTTGGGGAACAGTTACGGAATGCTATGAAAACGCTGCGGGAACAATGTCAGCTTTTATTCAAAGCAAAGATGCTAATGGTCATGTCGCCGGAGCTTTATTATACGACTATGGCAATACAGAATTAACTCCTGATTCGACATTAGTGGAAATCACAGGAACCCCGATTTGGTATTATGGACAGCTCCGTTTTACGAGCGCTTGTTCATATACCGTCAAGAGCACTTCATGGTATACACCAGAAACCAATATTATGACAGTTGATGACTGGCTTGATTCATCAAGTAGCGCGAATACGAGTGATTCATTATGGACGGCAGCGGTCGGTTATGGAGCGCGCAAAACCACTCTTCATAACGTCACAGTGGGAACAGCTAGTACTAAGCAGACTTATATCACTTTTAGTGATGGTTCAACCACTGGTTTACTCTATTATAACGATACAAGCTCAACTCTAAAGTCGGCTTTACAAAATACTTTAGACTCTTTTTACGGACAAAGCGCTGATATAACTGGATATTTGCATTGCTTTCAAGGCAGTACCAATACGATGGAATTGCAAATGTGCAATAGTGCCGATATTACGACAGGAACGAGTGAAACCATTGATGTCACTGGCGTTTCACTTGATAATGCCACGTTGACTGTTTCGACCGTTTCTCCATCGACATTGACCGCCACTATCTCACCGAGTAACGCCACAAATCAAAATGTTAGTTGGTCTTCCAGCAATACATCAGTGGCAACGGTCAATAGCGGAACTATTACTGGTATCAGTGTGGGAACTTCAACGATTACAGTCACTACGGAAGATGGTAGTTATACAGATGCATGCCTTGTCACCGTCACCAATGATTCAATCGCCGTGACTGGTGTCTCACTTAATCAGAATAGTCTATCGTCTTATGTGGGAGATTCAGCGACTTTAACTGCCACTATCTCACCGAGTAATGCCACGAATCAAAATGTTAGTTGGTCTTCCAGCAATGCTTCAGTGGCAACAGTCAGCGATGGTACCATTTCCTCGTTAGCGGCGGGAACCGCCACCATTACGGTCACCACACTTGATGGCGGCTATACCGATTCATGTGATTTGACCGTATCAGAAAATGAGACTCTTTCTGAGAAAACTGTTTCCAGTAGTTCTAACTTTTATTATGGGAGTTATGATACTAACTTCGGCATTGATGACTACGACAGCGTCGAATATGGTTTTTATCGCGTCGCGGATGATTACACATATAATGGGATGATTCTCCTCTATCCTTCGACTGATAACTACGATTATCAAGCCCTCCCAGGAGCATTTTTTAATGATACTCCTATTAGTGGCATCAAAAAGATTACGGTTAGTTATATTTCAACAGGCGGTATCACCATTAACTATGGCGTCACTAAAACAAGAGGATATTCAGTGACACTAGCTGCCACTGGGACAAGTAATTGGACCACGACCACCATTTCATGTAGTGTGGCCTCTTGTTATTATTCTATTGAGACCAATGGTCAAGACGCTTACATCAATTCAATTACAGTTGGCTATAATTCTTCTTTGACCACCAATGTCACCACCACCGAAAATAGCGATTATCGCATCGCTCCTACTGTTTATAGTGGAACCCTTACCGATGGCGTTAGTTCTGTAAGCGTCCCCAATGATATCACCATAACAGGAAGCACTTATACCGTTAATTCTTATAAAACTTATACTTATTATTCCTTTGATTATGTCTCTAGCCATAGCGGCAGTCTCACTCTTTCATCCATCGCGATGATTGATCCAGTCGATATTGCTAATTACTATATTGCTTTCCACGCTATTCCGGCTAATTTTGGCGGGAGCAGTATTTCGGAAGATTGTGGAACTTTAACCGAGGTTAACAGCTTGTTTGGTAGTACATATGCACGAAAAATTAGTCAATATAGCCTCACGACAGGTTACGCCACCGCCGTTCCGTGGAATGCCCAAGATGGAGGATCAACTCCTGTCTATTATGAATTCGATATCGCCTTGCTCAGTTCCTATACCACTTCTAATCGTGGCGTTGGACGCGTGGTAATGTGGGTCTATGGATGGAGTTGTTATAGCGATAATGAGCCTGTCGCTGTTTATACCGATGATCATTATGCCACCTTTGGTGAATATCTCAATTACGGAACCTTTGGAACGAGATTTGATTCCCAAACTAGCAGTGATGGCTACCGCACAGGATATACTAATTTAAGCGGTTCAACCGAGATAAACGCTAATTAAAAAGAAGCACTCGTTTATTAATTATCGAGTGCTTTTTCTTTCTTATTTTTACGCTCATAGCGGATATAAGGGTAATTCCATTCAACTTCACTTCGCTTGAGCATCGCTTGACGAACGCGAAGAGCGAGATCATCAATTCGTTCATTAGTGTCAAGTTCAAGGTTGGGATAAAAGGGACCATCTAGATAAATAATAGGAGTGGGTTTTTGACGATGCTTGTGCTTTTTAAAAACGGTGGTCGCCACCATGACTGGAACATTATCATTAACTGGATAGCGAAAACTGCTATGGGAAAAATGACGGATTAAAGTGCAATAAGGCCAAATGTGAGCTTCTGGATAGATAAGGACACGATGTCTTCTCTTCACATGATGAGAGAGATATTCGGTATAGTGATCATACATTTTTAAATCTAATTTATTCGGGATTGGAACAGCTCCTAATGATTTGACAAGCCACGAGACAAAAGGATTAATGGAAAAGGTTTCAGGTCCTGCGACGATAATACAATAACGGGTTGGATTAATTAAAATTGGATGAACAATGGGATCGAAAGATAAAACATGATTAGCATACATATAATAACCTTTACGCTTAACTAAGCGCAGCACTTTGCGATTCTTTAAATGACTGTGATAAAAAAAGAGATTGGCAAAGGCTAATAAAGGAAAAGCGACAAAGATACGAAAGAGCCATCCGCCGAGGAGAGAGAAAATATTATAGTTAAAATACTTATAATTTTTCTTAATTTCTTTGCGAGTAATATCGAAACTAGCAAAATCATCATGAAGTTCATCTTCATAATAGAAAACACGATCAACATTCTTTTTCTTGGCCATAACTAAAAATGATTATTGCTTATTTTCTCCGCTGACGCAAGAGCCCACATGATATTGAAACCGCCACAGACAGCGTCGACATCAAGCATTTCACCAATAAAGAAAATGTCTTTTTCATGTTGAGAAATTAATGAGTTATTAACCTCCTTTAAAGAAACTCCGCCTGAGGTGACTTGAGCGACATTAAAGTCATAGAGAGATTTAAAAGTAAAAACCGTATGATGAATATCAAAATGATGATTGAGCAAATAATTAGCTAAGCGAGGATGAAGATATTCAATGTATTGTTTTTTGGGTAAATTTGACATCTGAGGAACAAAATTAAGACAAATCTCCACTTTTTTTGCTGATGGATGTTGATTGATAAAATGAGTCATGTTAAAAATGACAATGCCACTTAGTCCATCTTTTTTGAAAAGAACTTCTCCTTCTTCAGAGTGAATCGCTTTATCATCGATCAACAATGTCACGAGGGCTTTAGCGCGTAATCCTTCAATTAAATTAACATTTTCTTTAACCTTGATTGGACAGAGGGATGGCTGATTGTCAACAATCCTATATCCATGGTTAATCAACATGGTGAGAAGGTTGCCGTCACTTCCCAGTTGCGGAGCGGCTTTTCCTCCCCCCGCCAAGACGAGAAAATCAAAATAATATGAGCCTTGTTCAGTGAATAAATGATGATCTTGATAATCGGTAACTTTTTCATTCACATGAACTTCGATGTTTAATTCTTCCACTTTTTTGAGGAGCAAAAGAGCGACGGTCTCGGCAGTTTCGCTGAGAGGATAGACTAAATCATTGATAAATTTATGATGAATTCCGAGCGTCTCAAAATAACGGCTTATCTTGGAAAAAGAGAATTCGTTGATAATCGGTAAAACAAAAGACTCGTGATTATACTTATCTTTTAAATCACCGCGATTAGCAAAATTGCACCTTCCATTGCCTGTCACATAAATTTTTCTCAAAAGTTTGTTATTCTTTTCAAATATCGAAACATGAAAAAAGGGATGTTTCTCTTTGAGGCGAATCGCGGCGAAAACACCACTGATACCACCACCGACGATGGCGACATCTAATTTTCGATTATCAACATGAATTGCTTGATCAATTTGAATATTTCTTTGTCGAGGTGGTTGTTCGGCGTCGCTCGGAATATTCCAAGTCTTTCCCGTTAGAAAAGCGCCTGGTATCCGTCCAATTTGGCAATAGTAACGGATGGTACGCGTCGGCATATTCCAACGCTTTGCCATCTCGGAAATTGATTGATAAGTCATACATAAATAATATGCCGTTATCGGCAAAAATATCAATCAAATCATTTTTACAGAGTAAATTAATCAGTCCTTATTTTTATGAGCGCTCTTTTTAACAAAGAAATCAGTCCACTGAAGGAGAAAAGATAAAC